>DASWYH010001082.1:0-3972 GCA_036405095.1 Gemmata sp.
TCGCCGTGAAAACGCCGCCGCCCCCGGAGGCTCGGATCTCCGGGGGCGGCGGCGTTTTCACGTTCGGGGCGCTCACTTCATGAGCATCGTCGCGCCGATGTAGACGACGACCATCAGCACCACGGCGACCGCGATCAGCCCGATCGCGCCGGTGTTGCTCTTGGCCTTCGGTTCCGGGGCCTCGTCGGCCCAGGCCGGTTCCTCGTTCGGGACCTCTTCGAGTTGGGGCGGGAGCGGTTTCGTGGGCCGCGTTGCGGGCTTCGGTTCGGGGCGCCCGCCGGTGCTCCCGCGGGTCGGGAACTTGGGCAGCGGCCCGCGGGGCAACTCGGGCGGGGTGTGGGACCGGGCGCTGGCGCCGGTGTCGGCCTCGTCGCCCACCGCCGGGAGGTGGAACGACGCCCGGCTCGGGACCGAGCTGCGGCTCGGGCTCGGCTGGGGCTGCGGGGTCTGTGTGCCCGGGGGGATCGGGCCGGCACCCGACCCCGGGGCCGGGCGCGTGCCCGGGTTCGAGGGGGCCGAGCGGGGCAGGGTGATCTTCGCGGCCGGGTTCGAGCGCCCCGGCAGGCCGGGCATGTGGCCGCTCGAGCGGTTGCCCAAACCGGCCATGTGGTTCCGGCTCCCCCCCGGCAGTTGGCTCGGGTCGCCCAGGAACGGTTCCAGCGCCTCCACCAGCTCGTCGCACCCGGTGAACCGCTCCTCCGGGGTCTTCGCCATCAGCCGCTGGACCACCGCAGCAAGGCCCGCGGGCACGTGCGGGGCCAGCTCGCGGATCGGGGTCGGCTCCTTGGTCTGGTGCGCCATCATCTTTTCGACCGCCGACCCCTCGGGGAACGGCACGTGCCCGGTGAGGGCGTAGTACAGCACGCACCCCAAACTGTACTGGTCGCCGGCCGGGGTCCGGTTGGTCGGCTCCATGATGCTCTCGGGGCTGGCGCAGTCCAGCCCGCTGGTGAGCGTGTTCGCGGTGGACATCGTGTCCACGAGGCTCTCGCCCTCGTTCTCGACGAGCAGCGAGCCGATGCCGAAGTCGAGGATGCGGGCCTGGTTGTCGGTCCCGATCATGATGTTCGACGGCTTCACCAGCCCGTGGAACAGGTTGTTCTGGTGGGCGATGGTCAGGCCCTGTGCCACCTGCACCGCGTAGAGGGCCGCGACGTTCGGGTCCAGCTTCCCCTGGTGCTGGATCACGGACTCGAGCGTGGCGCCCTCGACCAGCGGCCACGCGAGGTAGTGGAGCCCGCCGGCGGTGCCCACGTCCACGAACGGGACCACGGCCGGGTGGGAGAACGTGGCGAACGAGCGCACCTGGCGGCGCGCGAGGCGCACGTTCCACATGCTCCGGCGGGGCAGCACCTTCACCGCGAAGAAGTTGTTGTCGTTCTTGGAGCTGGCCTTGTACACCTGGCCCATGCTCCCGGACCCGATGGCGTCGAGCAGCACGTACGGCCCGAGCACCAGCCCCTGGCTCTTGCCGTTCAGGATGCGCTCGGCCTGGAACGCGGTGAGCGTGCCCTGATCGACCAGGAACTCGGCCAGCGCGGGCGCCTCGGCGCGCGGGTTGCGCTTGAGGAACTCGCCCACGATCTGGTCCAGCGGGCCGCGGTCGATGAGCCCGCTGCGCCGCAGGTCCCAGACGAACCATTCGCACGCGCCGAGGTCGCTCGTTACCATTAGAAGTAAGTCCTTCGAGGGCCGCCGGGCGGGCCGGGCGGGTGGGTGGTCGGGTGCGAGTTCCGGTCCGAGCTAGGGATTCGCGTTCCACCAGAGCCGGCCGGTGTACGCAAAATTAGGACGCCTTTTAGGGCTGTCAAACTCGCCCGACCCCGTTTTCAGGCGTAACCCGACCCACTATCCTGAACCGAACGAGTGGCCGCACCGGCGTTTCCTGCCCGCACTGAAATGGGGCGCCCGTCCCGGGCCGCGCCACCCCCAAAATCGCGACGACCGCTACGCCCACCCCAAGGTGAACCGAATCATGCCTCTCGACCCCTACGTTTCGTGCCCGTGCGGCAGCGGCAAGAAGTTCAAGTGGTGCTGCGCGGCCTATTTCGACACGGTCGAGAAGGCGTTCGAACAAGAGCGCCAGGGGCAGCACGAGGCCGCGCTCCAGACCATCCAGGGGCTGACCAAGGCGCACGCGGACAACCCGGCGGTGTGGGGCTACTACGCGCAGTTCCTGTACAACGCGCAGCAGCTCGACCGGGCCGACGAGGCCATCGAGGAGGCGCTGAAGCGGAACCCGAACTTCGGGATGGCGCACTTCCTCCGCGGCCAGTTCCGCGAGAACGAGGGCGAGCTGCTCGGCGCCCTGCTGCTGTACCGCAAGGCCGCCGAGGCCTACGACCCGGACGCGCACGAGCAGCTCGCGCAGGTGTACTTCAAGATCTACCAGTTCGAATCGACCATGCTGAACCGGCCGGTCGCCGCGCGCGCCGCGCTGGAACGGGTGGTCCACTTCCAGCCCGCGGACGCGGAGCTGCGGCAGCAGTTCGAGGCCGAGTTCGGGGACGACGGCCCGTACCCGGCGGCGGCCCGCAAGAGGTACACGTTCCGCCCCACCGCCAAACCGATCAGCGCGGCCGCCGCGACCGGGAAGCTGTCCGACGCCCGCAAGGCGTTCGAGGACCTCACCCAGCTCACCCCGGACGACCCGGCCGCGTGGTTCGACCTCGGGGTGGTCCTCGCGTGGCTCGGGGAGCAGCCCAAGGCCGTGGCCGCGCTGCTCAAGTCGATCGAGTTCGAAACCGACGACCGCCGGGCGGAAGAGGCCGGCGCGCTGGCGGAGGTGCTCCGCTGCGGGTACGGCATGGAGAGCGAAACCGACCACGTCGCGCACACGTTCGAGATGCCGATCCGCGACCCGAACGCGGTGATGAACCTGCTCCGCGCCTACGACCAGGCCCGCAAGCTGCGGAACGTCCGCGTGTCCCAGGAAACCGGGATGCTGGTCGGGCTGGTGGTCGAGGAGGTGCCGTCGCTGCTCGCGGTCGGGTCCGTGACGCTGGGCCGGATCGCGGCCCGGCTGATGGTCCACAACGGGGTGGTCCGGCTGAGCCACCCGAACCGCGATTCGGTGGCGCACGTGGCCGACGAGATGCGGACCGCGCTGCAACTGGCCGTCGAGCAACCGGTCGAGAGCGGGCACACGCTCAACTTCGGCGACGTGGTCCTGGAGGCGCTCGCGCAGCCCACGGCCAACGGGGACCTGGGCGCGGCCGAGGCGAAGCTCCGCGACCACGCCGCCAACTACTTCGAGAACGTCTGGCTGCACCGCCCCCTGAAGGCGCTTGCGGGGAACTCGGCGCTCGACGCGGTCGGCAGCAAGGTGCTCCGCAAGCACGTCTTCGGGGCGGTCCAGTTCCTCGAAGACTGCTTGCAGCTCGCGCAGCCGCGCAAGCAGGTGGGGCAAGAGGTCGTGCCCATCGAGGTGTACAACTTCGCCGCGCTGCGGCACAAGCTCGGGCTGGAGTACATCAGCGCCGAGCCGCCGAAGGTCCACGTGCCCGAGGACCCGAAACCGGTCGCGGTCGCGGCCCCCGCGCCGGCCCCGGCCCCGGCGGAGCCGCCCGCACCCAAGAAGCGCGACATCGGCGCGCTGAACACGCCGGAGCTCGCGGCCCTGGACGTGGCCGCGCTGTCGGTGGGCGAACTCGAACAGGCGATGCTGACCGCGATCAAGCTCGACGCCCGCGAGCTGGCGGTCGCGTTCGCCCAGGCGGGGCTGCTGAAGCCGTTCGACGCGGCCCACCCGGACCGCTACCGGCTCTACGCGACGGCCATCACCGGGGCCGCGGCGGGCGGCGACGTGGCCCGCGCGGCGGACCTCATCGACCAGGGCGCGAGGTACGACGCGGAGCACAACAGCGGGCACCGCGAAACCGAGTACAAGCTCCGCAAGGCGCAGCTCTACGTGAAGGCCAAGGACGCCGACCGGGCCGCCGCGGAGTTCGAGGCCCTCACCGCCCTCCACCC
>DASWYH010001083.1:0-7072 GCA_036405095.1 Gemmata sp.
CGCTTCGACAAGCTCGTGGTGGAAACCGAGAACGGGAAGACGCAGGACTTCGGCCCCGGTGCGATCAAGAGCCGCAAGCGCGGCGCGAAGGGGGAGAAGCCCGGCTCACGCACCCGCTTCGCCCGGGTGGTGCCGTTGGAGATCCAACTCGCGGACTGGGACGCCGTCGAGGGCAAGAAGAAGGACGCCGAGTAAAGTCACATGGGAGCGCCATCTGCGACCGAACTTTCCGCGAACGCCGTCGTTCGGGCCGCACTTGCCGCCGCATGGGCCGATTCACTTCCGGACGATCCGGCACAGCGCCACGAGGAAGGCGGTTGGATTTACCAGAACCTTACGACGGGCGCGATCGAAGTTCGGCGAGCGGTTCGCGGGGCACAAGCTTCGATTTCTTTGGCGCACCCGCCGGCCATTGACGGGTGCGTTGTTGTCGGGAAGTTCCACACGCACCCCAACCCTTCGGCCGAAGGGTGGGAGCCCGGACCGAGTCCCCAGGACCGCCGTATTGATGCCGTGCATGGCGTGCCTGACCTGATACAAGCCGACGACGGGGTGTATTATTCTGGTCCCGACCGCAGGCGCGGCGGGCTGGGCGGGAACGCCGGTTACCCCACGTGAGGAAAACAAAAGGTGGCTCCGACATCAACAATAACCGGTCCGAACATTGCCAGCGACGAAGCACTCCGCATCGCGCGGGCCGATGCGGAGATGGTGTACCGCGGGCTCAATCAGTATCGGATCGAGATCGCATTGGAAGCGGACGGATGGCACGTGAATTATGACCTTAAAGATCCGTCGCTTAACGGTGGCGGGCCGCACTACGTGATCGATGCCGTCACCGGCGACATCGTGTCCAAGAAGTACTACCAGTAACCGACCTCGATCACCAACGACCAGTAACCGAGCAACTATGAGCGCACTCACCGTCGGCCGCGCTGCGGCGTACCGCACCGAAGACATCAAGGTGCTGAAGGGGCTGGAACCGGTCCGCCTGCGGCCGGCCATGTACATCGGGACGGTGGACGCGAAGGGGCTGCACCACCTCGCGTGGGAAATTCTCGACAACTGCGTGGACGAGTACATCAACGGGTTCGCGGATCACATCACGCTGACGCTGCACAAGAGCGGACAGGCGCTTACTGTGACCGACAACGGGCGCGGCATCCCCGTTGAAATCTCAAAAGAGCACAAGAAGTCCGGGCTGGAACTGGTGCTCACGGTGCTGCACGCGGGCGGCAAGTTCGGCGGCGACTCGGAGTCCGGGTACGTGCGCTCCGGCGGGCTGCACGGGGTCGGCGCGTCGGTCGTGAACGCGCTGTCCAAAAAGCTCGTTGCGACCGTGCGGCGCGACGGTTTCGAGTACCGGCAGGAGTACGCGAAGGGCGAACCGCTCACCAAGCTGGAAAGGGTCGGCCCGTTCCGCGGGCACGGCACCAGCATCTACTTCGAGCCGGACGACACCATCTTCAAAACGGTCCGCTTCGACCCGGACACCATTAAAGCGCGCCTGGAAGACACCTCGTTCGTTCACAGCGGGTTGCGGATCACCTATAAGAACGAGATCACCGGCGAGACGCTGGAACTCGCGAACCCCGGCGGCCTGCCCGCCTTCCTCACGCGCCTCGTGACCGACGGGCAGAAGCCGCCGGTCACCGAGGCCGCGTTCTCCGCGGCGCGCGAGACCGGCGACAAGATCGAAGTCGCGCTCCAGTGGACGGAATCGACCGAAGAGACGTACCGCTCCTACGCCAACGGCATCCGGACCCCGCAGGGCGGCACGCACGAGAACGGGCTGAAGTCCGCGCTGCGCAAGGCCATCACCAGCTACATCGACACGCACGACATTAAGGTGAAGGGGCTGAAGATCACCGCCGACGACATCCGCGAAGGGGTGGTCGCGGTGCTCTCGGTTTTCTTGCGGGAGCCGATGTTCCAGTCGCAGACCAAGGACCGGCTGACCAACTCCGAGATGGAGAACGCGGTCGATAACTTCGTCCGGCCCGCGCTCGAAGCGTGGCTCAACAACAACAAGACCGCGGCGGACGCGATCGTGGGCCGGATCGTGATCGCGGCGCGGATGCGTGAGGCGTCGCGGGCCGCGAAAGAGGACGTGAAGCGCAAGGCGCCAGGGAGCAAGCGCCTGAGCCTCCCGGGCAAACTCGCCGACTGCAAATCGACCGACCGCGACGAAACGGAACTGTTCATCGTGGAAGGCGACTCCGCCGGCGGGTCGGCCAAACAGGGCCGCAACAACAACACGCAAGCGGTACTACCGCTGCGGGGCAAGATTCTGAACTGTGAGGGCATCCCGGCCACGAAAGCGCTCACGAACCAAGAAATCGCCGACCTCGTGACCGCGATCGGAACCGGGGTCGGCGACAAGTTCAACTACGCCGGGTTGCGGTACGGCAAGATCGTCCTCCTGATGGACGCCGACGCCGACGGGTGCCACATCACCACCCTGATGCTCGCGTTCCTGTTCCGGCACATGCCGGAACTGATCAAGCACGGGCACGTGTTCATCGGCTGCCCGCCCCTTTATCGCGTGAACGTCGGCAAGGACATTCACTGGGTTCAGGGCGATCAGGAAAAAGAAGAACTCGTTGAGAAGCTGACCAAGGCGAACCGCAAGTTCGAGGTGACGCGGTTCAAAGGGCTCGGCGAGATGGACGCAAAAGACCTCGCCGCAACGACGCTCGACCGCAAAACGCGCACGCTGCTGAGGGTGAGCACCGACGGCGCCGCTCTGGAGACGGACAAGACGTTCGTTGACCTGCTCGGGAAGGACGCCCAGGCGCGGTACACGTTCATCATGGAGAAGGCCGATCAGGCGATCGACGAAGACCTCGATGTGTGATCGGGCAGGTGGTCGCGGGCGTCGGTTACGAAACGGGTGCGTCGGGCCGGGCGCGGCCCTTCCACCCGATCGGCTTCCCGGTCAGCCAGCACAGCACCGCGTACCACTGAACCCCGAGGAGCAGCAGCACCGCAAACGGGTGCAACAGAACCCCTATTGGGGCGGTTCGGAACCGTCTTTGGACCGCTAACCGCGTGACCTGGGCACAACACAGCGCCGCGAACGCGACCCCGAGCAATTCGTAACTCCACCCACCCGCGAGCAGAGCGACGCAGAGGGGGGCCGGCAGAACCTGCCCGCACAGAAGGGCCACGGTCCAGAACCCGATCTGGCTCGTTGCCGCCATCCCTTCGCGGGCGTTCTTCGCCAGCCCGAACCACACGGCTGAGGCCGAGTGGTACATCCGGCACGTGGCGAGGTCGGTGGCGTCGCACACGTCCGTCCAGAAACCCGCTTTGCGGTACGCGCGGGGAAGCGTCAAGCCGTCGTGAAATGATGCCTTCACCGCGGAGTGCCCACCGACCTTTTCGTAAGCCGCGCGCGTGGTCATGAACCATTGCCCGCACCCGGCGCCGAATGCGGACCAGCGAACGCGCCGCATCCCCCACAGCGGCAACCAGCACAACAGCAGCCAGTTGATGAGCGGGATCAGCAGCTTTTCAAGCAGCGTGCCGGTTTCCTGGCGCGGGAACCCGCTGACGAGGTCGCACCCGCTTTCGCGGAGGAAGCGCGCCATCCGCGGGAGCGCATCGGGGCGGAGGCGCACATCGGCATCCAGGAATGTGAGGGTGTCGAATTGCGCGCGCTTCGCGAGCGCGAAACAGGCGTGTTGCTTTCCGGACCAGCCGTTGGGCAGCGGCGGCGCGTGTTCGAGGCGCAGGCGCGGGTCTTCGGCGGCGATGGCGCGGACGATTTCGGCGGTGCGGTCGGTGCTGGCGTCGTCAAGAACGATGACTTCCAGTTCAACGTCCTGGGACGCGAGCACCGACCGCAGGCACGCCGCGATCCGGTGTTCCTCGTTCCGCGCCGGGATCAGAACGGAAACGTGTGGAAGCGGATGGCCCACGTCCCGTGTGGGAGAAGGGCGCGCGAGAGCCGGCGGCGCCCGAAATAGCAACGAGTTCCGCAGGTAGAACAGGGCGGGCACCGCGGCGCAACCGAGCGCGACCCATGACAGCACCTGTAACGTCACGACCGGGCCTCGCGCGCGTCGTGTGCGGGATCGAACTTGTGCCCGCGCGCCCAGGACTTCAACCGGCGCCAGGAGTCGTACACCCCACCGACACCGGCCCGGCCGGTCAAGAGGTCGGTGAACGCATTCGGATCGCGCGCGATTGCTTCCGTGCGGAGCGCATCGAGGTTGCGCGTGAGGGCCGCTTCGATCCGCGCCGTCCAGCCTCTGCCGTCCAACTGCGGATGATCTGCGGGTTTCAGCGGTTCGCCCACCCGGACGAGCGCTTCCGGGGTGCGCTCGGTCCAGAAGGTGTACTCCAGCGCAACCGGCACCACGGCCCCGTTTGTCATGCGGGCGGCCAGGTGGCCGACACCGGATTGCAATCCGAGCGGGCGCTCCCGCACGTCCGTGAACCGGCCCTGTGCGGTCACCCAGAACGTGTGCCGCGGCTGCGCCAGGAGCGCGGTTCCCAGGCGCAGGAAGGCCGCGGCACCGCGGAGCGATTGGGAATCGACCCCGACGAACCCGAGCTTCGTGAAGAACCGATACCGCTGAACGGCGACGGCGTCGATGGCCGCGAAGTGTGACCGCGCTCCGAACTGCTCGCTGAGCACGATTCCGATCATCGGATCCCACCAGGACGGGTGGTTCATGACGATCAAGAGTGGTTCGTCGCCGAAGGCGAGCGCGTGCCCGCTTTTCGAGAGCCGAACGGCGTGGATGTGCTTCTGCACGTACCGCCGGGCGTACTTGCGGAACCCCCGGATCAGCCAGTGCCAGCGCACCGGCAGTTCGGCGGCGGGTGCGGTGCGCGGTGCCATCTCACACCCCGGCCGGTTCCGGCGCGCGGGTCGGGGAAGTCGGCCGCGCGCTGTCTTTCGGGGCGGCGCCGTCCTGGTCGAGCGTGTCCGCGGCGATCCAGCCGGACATCAGCACCATCGGCATCCCCGGGCCGGGGTGCGCCGCGCCCCCGGCGAGGTACAGCCCGTTCACGTCCGGCGAGCGGTTCGCGGGCTTGAACGCGCCGTTCCATTTCCCGTGGCTGGCGAGCCCGTAAATCGCCCCGTTCAGAACGCGGTAGCGGTCGTGGATGTCCTGCGGCGTCAGCGCGGACTCGTACACGATGCGGCTCTCGATGTCCGGCATGCGCCCGGTCGTCTTGAGCTTGTTGAGGATCACGTTCCGGTACCCGGGCAGCATCCGGCGCCAGTCGTGGTGCGACCGGAGGTAGGGCGTGTGGACCAGAACGTACAGCGCGTCGCCGCCGGGCGGGGCGGTTGCGGGTTCCGTGCGCGCGGTGGACGCCAAGTAGCACGTCGGGTCCGGCGCCGGCTCGCCCTTGCGGTAAATGAACTCGAACTCTTCGTGCGGGTCGCGCGAGAACACGAAGTCGTGGTGGAGCAGGTGCTCGTAAGCCCTGTTCAGCCCGAGGTACAGCACCACCCCGGAGCACGCCGGCTCGTACCCGCGGCGCTGCTCGAACCGCTTTGCGGCCCGCGGGGCCTGTTCCTGAAGCAGTTCCCGGTGCGTGCGGGCGCTGTCGGCGTTGGACACCACCGCGGCCAGTTCGATCACCTCACCCGTTTCGGTTTCGACGCCCCGCACGCGCCGGCCGTTTAGTTCCGTCAGCACGCGCGCGATGCCGGTGCTCGTGCGGTACTCCACCCCCAGCTCTTCGCCCAAAGCGACCAGCGCATCGGGTACGGCACGGGTTCCCCCCTTGGGGTACCAGACGCCCTCATCGGTCTGCATGTGGGCGATGCCGCACAGCACCGCCGGGGAGGACTCGGGACACGACCCGACGTACTGTGTGAAGTGGTCGAGCATCTGGGCGACGCGCGGGTCCGGGGTGAACTTGCGCACGGTGCCGGCGACCGACCGACCCATCCGCATGTTGAGCACGTCGCCCATGAGCGACCGCGAGAACCCGCTGCGCCAGTCCATCATGTCGCGCACGGACCCGATCGACTTCCAAAAGTAGTGGCGCTGGGAGATGCTGTTCAGGCGCTCGGCGAGCACCTGGAACCGGCGGTAGCCCTCGGCGGAACCGGTCCCGGGGGCGTAGGCGTCGAGTTTGGCGGCCATGGCGTCGGTGCTCTCGACCAGATCGAGAGCCGTGCCATCGCTGAAGAAGCACCGCCACTGCGGGTCGAGGCGGATCAGCTCCAGATAGTCTTCCAGGCGCCGGTTCGCTTCCGCGAAGATGCGCCGGAGCACGGACGGGATGGTGAGGATCGTCGGCCCCATGTCGAACCGGAAGCCGTGCGCGCTCAGCACGGCCGCTTTGCCCCCGAGCCAGGGGCTCTTCTCGAACAGCGTGACCGCGTAACCCCGGGCCGCGAGGACGGTCGCCGCCGCGAGTCCGCCGAGCCCGCCCCCGATCACGCCCACCCGCTTCCGTTCTGCCGTGTTCGGTGTCATGTGTGTTGGTGGTGAGGTTGTTGAAAGGTCCTGGGCCGCACGCCCGCACCTAAGCGAGCGGCGCGGGCGCCGGCACCTCGGCGGCGCCGGGGGCGCCGAGCCAGCTCGCGTCCTGGCCCAGATCGTCGAGCAGCAGGCGGCTGGTGATCCGTGCGGACTCGTAAATCACGGGGAGCCCGCTCCCGGGGTGCGTGCCCCCGCCCACGAGGTACACGCCGCCGAGTTCGTCGAACCGGTTCCGCGGGCGCAGGTGCAGCATCTGCCCCCAGGTGTGCGCCAGATTGAAGGTGGCCCCGCGGTAGACGTTGTAGGTGTTCTCCCAGTCGGCCGGGGTGACGACCTTCTCGAACCGGATGCGCGGTTCCACGCCCGTGATGCCGACCTTCTCCAGCTGCTTCAGCAGCTTCGCCCGGAACTTCGGGGCTTCTTCGCGCCAATCGACGTTCGGGTGCTGGTGCGTGACCGGGGCGAGCAGGTACAGGGTGCTCATCCCCGGCGGCGCGAGGCCCGGGTCCGTGGGCGTCGCGTTCTGCACGTAGAACGACGGATCTTCCGAAAGAACGTGCCGCTCCTCGATGTCGCGGAGGTTGTTCTGGTAGTCCGCGGACGTGTGGATCGTG
>DASWYH010001084.1:0-1893 GCA_036405095.1 Gemmata sp.
GTGCCGTCCGACGAGATGCTATGATAAGCGTATGCCGTCGTCACACCCGTAACGGCAGCGGTGCTCCCCGTGTTGAACTCGTACCACATCGACCCATCGACGTAGCCGCGCTCCCGCAACCACACCACCGTATCAACGGCCACCTCGCCCCCGTTGATTTCGGTGGCCGGGTTCACGTCGAACGTGCCCGAGCGCGCCGAGTCCGGGGCCAGGTCCGTGCCGTCGCCGATGTCCGTGGACTGTTCCACCCACTCGTAGAGCCAGCGCCCCGAGCTGTCGTCCTTGTCGGTGATCTTCGCGCGGATGAGCATGTCAGCGCCCCTGCTGCCAGCCGGCGCCGCCGGCTCGCCTGCGGGAGCGGGCGGCCTGTCGGTTACCGGACGCGGTCAAGGACTCGGGGGAGGTGCGGCGCGGGTTCATGCGGGGTAGCGTAGCCGATGGGGGGAATGCGGGGCGAGGTGCGGGCGCCCGCACCTACCCGGCCGAGACTATGCCCGGCCGATGGCACCCTCTGCTCACCCGTCCACTTCGCGCAGGTGCATGGATCGGCTAGGCTCTGAACTACGATCGCGTCGAACAGGGTTGGTGCGATTAGAGATAAGAGTTGTTCGTCACAGAGGGGGCTATGGGCACCATCGAAGGACCGGTGACGGTTTACGTTACCGTGTATGAGGGGGATGAACCCCAGTGTGAGATGTATTCCTTTGTGGCTTCTGGGGAACTCGCCAAACGAAAGGATGGGCGAGTTCATCAAGTGCTCGAGGTAGGGCAGATTCAAATTCTGGTTCCACCAGAATCGCGATGGGAAGAAGTAAAGGAAAATGAAAGCCCATCTCACGGTCGGAAAGTAGTGATCCCTGGTGGATGCTCACTCACCGCATCGCAAATTTTACCACTCGCCGCCCTCAAACTTCGTGGTTGTAAGCTTGCGGGTTGAGCCGTCTGCACCGCTTGGGTATTCTTTGAGCCACAATGGCCCGCTCGCGCCCCCAGTCCGGTTCCCCCGCCGCCTGGCTCGCCGCCCTCGGTGACCCGGTGCGGCTCTCAATGGTGCGGGTTCTAGCCGGTGGGGTGAAGACCGTGGCCGAACTCGCCGAGGCGAGCGGCGGCCGGGATCGCGTATCGTACCACCTGCGGGTGCTGCGGGCGGCCGAGCTGGTCCGGGTGCAGCGCGTGGGGAACTATGTGCTGTGCGAGCTGCTCGGCGCGGCGGTCAGCGAAGAGGTGGTTGAGCTGACGCATTCGTCGGGGGTGTTGGTGAGGCTGCCCCGAAAGGGGTGATGTCCGGCGAGCGGTAGGCGCGCGGGCCGCTCCTCTCGCTACCCTGGTGTGCCCGCTCGGGCGCCAGTATGCGCATATCCGTTTTGGTTTTCTGTTTTGCCGTGGCGTTCGCGGGCTGCAAACCGCCCGCGCCGACAGTTACCACGGGTTCGGCGCCCCCTGCTGCGGAAGAGAAGGTGCCGGCCCTTCCGATGAGTGAGGGCACCGCGAACAAGCTGTTGCGCGGGAAAACGGACGACGAGATTCTGAAGATGTTCGGCAAGCCGGACCACACGGGCGCGCCAGGCGATGGCTCAACTGAAATGATGTGGACCTACACCGCCGAGAAGTACATCAAGCCCCCCATCTCTTACGAGACCCAGCGCCCCGGCGGGATGTTCGTTTACCTGCACCGCGGACAAGTGGTCCGCATCGCGCACCGCGGGCACTGATCCTTACTCGTCTTTCCCGCGCGAGTCGATCTGGAACGCCGCGGTCGAGTCGGTCATATCCAGGTCGCTCACGTAGATCGCCGCCCTGCTCGGTCCACTCGTAGAGCCAGCGCCCCGAGCTGTCGTCCTTGTCGGTGATCTTCGCGCGGATGAGCATGTCAGCGCCCCTGCTGCCAGCCGG
>DASWYH010001085.1:0-3347 GCA_036405095.1 Gemmata sp.
CGAGAACCTGGTTCACTACCGCTGGCACTGGTTCTGGGACTTCGGCAACGGCGACGCCGGCAACCAGGGGGTTCACGAGATGGATAAGGCCCGCTGGCTCATCCCGGGCGCGGGGTGGCCCAAGTCCGTCATCAGCGTGGGCGGCCGGTACGCGAACGGCGACCAGGGCCAGACCCCGAACGCGCTCGTCAGCGTGTTCGATTACGGCGAAACGCTCCTCATCTTCGAGACCCGCGGGCTGAAGTCGCCGGCGTTCAAGGGGCAGTCGGTGGGCAACATTCTGCACTTCGAGGAGGGCGTGGTCGCCGGGGGCAAGTTCTACCCCAAGGGGAAGGGCGACGGCGAAGCCGTCCCGAAGGTGCCGTCCGAGAAGAAGATCAGCGGCAGCCACTTCGTGAACTTCATCGAGTGCGTGCGCTCGCGCGACAACTCGAAGCTCCACGCCGACATCGAAGTGGGGCACGTGTCCGCGGGTCTGTGCCACCTCGGGAACATCAGTTACCGGCTCGGCACGCCGTCGGGCTACGACGCGAAGGTTGGCAAGATCACCGATAGCGCGTTCGGCACCGAAGCCCTTGCGCGCATGGCCGAGCACCTCAAGGACAGCGGCATCAAGTTCGACGGCAAGAACCTGATGGTCGGGCGCAAGCTGGCGTTCGACGCGAAGACCGAGAGGTTCGTGAACGACAAGGAAGCCGACGCGCTGCTGACGCGCGACTACCGCAAGCCGTTCGCGGTGCCCGAACGTGTGTGATACCAATTTGGGTTGATTTCGATCTGTGGTGAGCCACTCCCATTCCCCGGGTGCGCATTTGCGACCCGGGGCTGAGCGATGGAACCCCTTCGGGGTACAACCCCTCCGGTCTTCTACCCCGAAGGGGTTGCATCCCAGAGCCCCGGGTCAGCGCAGCGCCACCCGGGGAACTCGTCAACCCGATTTGGTATGAGATGCGCCGCGGGGCGCCGGTGGTTTCGGCAGCCACCGGCGCCTGTTCCGGGTTTCGAGCCGGGTTCGCGCGGTCCAACACGCGGCCGTCACTCCTTCTTCGATAACTCGAACTCGAAAGCGCCTTCGAGGGTGGTGCCGTCGTCGTTGGCCGGGAACTTCCAGGTGCCCTTGAGCTTCTTGTCCTTCAGCGTCCCGGTGTAGGGGATCTTCACGAGCGCCTCGACGTTCTCCACGTCCTTCGATCCGATCGACTCGAATTCGATCTTGTATCCCTGCTCGGGCTTATCCTTGTCAACCGGCTTGATTGTGCCGCGAACGATGTAGGTGAGTTTCAACTCGTCGGTCTTCTCGGTCAGGTCGGCCTCGAACTTCTCGCCGTTGCGCTTGGTGATGGTGAACTCGCAATCGAACTCGGGCGGCGCCCCGCCGGCGCCTTTGTATTCGCCCTTCTGTGTGAGTTTGCCCTTCCACACCGTTCCGGCCAGCGCCGGGTCGCCGTCCTTCGCAGGGGCACCGCGCGCGGGGGCGACCAACAAACAGCCGAGCAGCACAACGCAGAGGAGCTTCAGCGAACGGTTCATTGCGGTTCCTCCGGGACGTGGGCCAACCGCAGCCAGTGTCTCGCAGAAGGGGACATGCCGCCACCCGAAATTCGACGTTCCCGTCGCTCAGAAGACGAACCGCAGCACCGCGGCAGCAACCAGTGCGAACGCCAGGATGTAGAGCCCGAGGCGGATGGTGTCGTCGGCGGTCCGGCGCGCGAGCAGGCGCCGGAGGGCGGCACGGTCCCCGGACTCGATCGCGAGTTGCAGCCCGAGTTCGTAGTTGCTCTGCGGGTAATCGCGGATCGCGTCCTCGACGAGCACCTGAACCCCGTGCCGGGGGGTCGGGAGGGTCGGCCCGGCGGCGGCGTGGAACCCGAGTTCGTCGGAGAACGCGAACGTCGCCGGCCACAGGTCGCACCGGGTGCGGTCGGGGAGCAGTTGCCACAGGTTGCGAACGAACGGCGCCGGGGCGTCCCGTTTCAGTAGGACGCGGTTGCCGTCCACAAGGGCCTGAACGCTCCCGAGCAGCAACGGCCCGTCCCCGTGCTTCAGGATACCGTCGAGTTGTTCGATGGTGCGCTCGGGGAGCACCTCGTTGGGCCACGCGAGGTCTTCGAGCCGGCCGCTCGTGTCCCACACGACCGGGTAGCGGTCCGAAACGGCGAACGGGTCGCCGAGGAACCGGTACAGTTCCCGCGCCAGCACCAGGAACCGGAAACCGAGCGCGCCGTCGGGCCGGTCTTCGGCCCGCACGACCGCGACGTGTGCCTTCCCGAACGGGCACGCGAAATCGGCCCCCGGGCACCCCACGTCGTCGGGCCGTTGGCCGAACAGAACCGCAACGCGCTCGGCCTCGGGGGTGTCGAAGTCGTCTGTGTGCGCAACCACTCGTACGCCGCGGGTGTCTCGAAAGGCGAGTGCCTGCTGAATGCGAAGATCGGGTGTGGCCATTCCGTGACTCGTAAATCGTTGTAGTTCGCTCGCAACGCCGTTATTATCCACAAATACGCTTCACCCAGACTCGTTCCACAGCGGCGGCCCACATGCGTACCTCGCTTTTGCCGTTCTCCGGCGTGCTCGGTTGCGCCTTAACGTTCGTGCTCGGCTGCAGCGCACCAGCCACCACGTCCAAAGCCCCGCAGGTCAATCCCCCAGCGCCGCCAGCGCCCGCGGTTCAGGACAGCCACACACCGCTGACCGAGGCGGTCATTGCGGAACACAAGCTCACCGATATGGATCTGAAAAGCGTGCAGTTCTACATCGCCGGCACGCTCAACCTGACGCAAAAGGTCAAGAAAGAGGACAAGCGGGAGATCGTGGGTGGCAAGTTGGTTCAGACCGCGGGTGAAACGATCCACGAACTCTTGGTCGAGAAGGGCACCCCCGGGTTGTATGTGAAAACGACCGGCTCCGGTTCCAGCCGCGTGATCCACATCGCCTTCGAGAAGGAAAGTATCTTGCAGTTCACCCTAAATAACGGCAAGTACCAGCTCGTCGGTGCCCCTCAGAGCAACGGCGCGTACAAGGTGAAGTTCGACGGCTGCCCCAACGAGTTCGACCTTCCGGCGAGCGACTACGCCAATGCGTACCTCCTCATCGATCGTGAATCGGTCAACGACGTGACAACGGTCCGTGAGAAACTCAGTGGGCGGAAACTCGGTGACACGAAATAAGGATCGGATCTTCACCCGGCCAACATTTCGCTCAGTTGTACGACGCGGTGTTCGGTTGCGGCGCTGAACACCGCAGCGCACAGCGCCACCGTTTCCAGGTTGTCGCGCCCGCTGATTTCCGGCTCCCGGCTCTGCTCCACCGCCACGAGGAGTTGGGCCATCGTGCCCACGAACGCATCC
>DASWYH010001086.1:0-2955 GCA_036405095.1 Gemmata sp.
GGTTTATGATTTTCGATTTAGCGACGCCTTGGATTGTGTCTTCAAGGTCTGCTTTTCATTTTCTAGCTCGGGTGGCGTGCCTCCCTCGCTGGGGAGCTTGGCCGACCCGTTGAAGGGCGCGCTGCTATTTTCGTGGTCTAGGGTATCATGGACCGGAGTTACGGAACCGAACCACCGGAACCGCGTCCAAACTATAACCGCCCACCCCACCGCTTCCCAACATCGGAGTTCTCTCATGCTTCAGCGGACCGCTCTCGCTGCACTCGCGGCCGGCATGCTCGCGCTCGTCTCGGCCAACGGCCTGGCCCAACCGGACAAGAAGGCCAAACCGGAAGACCAGGCGAAAGCGAAAAAGGCCCTCCAGGAGCTTCAAGACTTCATCGGCCTGTGGGACCTCGAAGGCACCCAGAAGGTCGGGAACAAGGTCGAGGCGTGGAAGGAGAAGGTGGCTTGGGGCTGGAAGTTCAAGGACGGGAACGCGTGGCTCACGGTCAACTTCGCCGAGGGCAAGGGCAAGTTCTTCACCACCGGCGAACTGCGGTATAACCTGGACAAGAAGAAGTACGAACTGACCCTGACCCCGAGCGGGAAGGGGGAAGCGGCCCAGACGTTCGAGGGCACCATGTCGAAGGGGGCGCTCCAGGTGGAGCGGAAGGACCCCAAGACCAAAGATATCTTCCGTCTCACGCTGGCCACGGCCGCCGAGGGCGCCCGGTTCACGATGAAGTACGAGGTCAAGGAAGGGGGGAGGGGGCTGTTCGCCACGGTCCACCAGATGGCCGGCAGCAAGGACGGCGAGTCGTTCGCGGGCGGGGCGAAGAAGCCCGAGTGCATCGTCTCGGGCGGCTCGGCCAACATCCCGGTCAGCTACATGGGTAAGACCTACTACGTGTGCTGCTCGGGGTGCCGGGACGAGTTCAACGCGGACCCGGCCAAATACGTGAAGGGCAAGTAACGCTTCGTGAAATCACGGGGCGCTCGCCACGGGTCGCACATGAGCGCTGAGCCCGAGCCCAGTAACGTTTCTGCACGGCGCTCCGGTTCCGGGGGTAGCACCCTTGGCCCTTTCGCTCAAGTTCCCCAAGTTCCCCGGTCGATCTCCCGGAAGTGCCGCGCCGGGTTTCGGCGCGCCGCGAGGGAGGTCAGCCGTGCGACCCAGATTCACCCTCCGCTTTGCCTTCGGGCTCGCCGCGGCGCTCACGCTGACGGCGATAGCCAAACCCCAAGACGATCCGTTCGGTGGGCTGCGCCCGCATTATTGGCCGCACCGCTCGTTCGGGTTCCCTATCGATCTCGATGCGGTTGCCAAGCAAGACCCGAAGCCGACCCACATTCAACTGTATTACTCGCTCTCACGCGGCGCGTTCCAGAAAGGGCCGAAGCTCCCGCTCGCCGGGCTCAGCGACATTGACGGGGGCAAAAAAGGGATCGTGTTCGAGGCGCCCCGCGACGGGGACTACGAGTTCGCCGGGCAGTTCATCTTCCCGGACGGGAGCGTCGGCCCCAAGTTCGAGGCGCTCGCGCCGACCATCCGGGTGGTCATCGACACGACCCCCCCGCGGGTGCAACTCGCGCCACTGGGCAACGGCGTGGAGTGGCGCGCCACCGACGACAACCTCGACCCGGCCGGGGTCACGCTCCAGTGCAAATGGCCCACGAGCTCCGAGTGGACGACGGTCAAAAACGTGAACTCGGACCGGCAGTTCAAGGCCACCGACAGTTACGCGTGGAAGATCCCGCCGGGGAAGTTCCTGGACGTGCGCGTGATCGCGCGGGACCGCGCCAAACATGAGGGGCTGTCGCCGGTCGTGCGCATCCCCGCGGAGCCCGGCAAAACGGTGGGGCTCCCCAAGACCGGGGGTGCGCCGTGGACCGGAGGCGCGGCCCTCCCGCAACCGCGCATCGATTTCGTCAAGACGCTGGAATTCAATGTTGACTACACGGTCCAGCGGATGGGCCGGTCCGGGGTGCAGGCCGCGCACCTGTTCGTGCTGAAGGAACAGGGCGACTGGTCGCTGGTGAAGCGGCACCCGGTGAAGCTGATGCCCGACGACAAGGCGCCGCACTCGTTATCGCTCCCGTTCAAGGCGGACCGCGAGGGCACTTACGGGTTCTACGTCATCCCCGAGAGCGGGGCGGGCAAGAAAGCCGACGATCCCAAAAAGGACGAATCGCCGATGGTTCTGGTGGTGGTGGACACCACCAAGCCGGACGTGAAGATCACCGGCGTGCAGGTAAAGCCCGGCGGGGTTCGCGGGCCGCTGGTCGAGATCAGTTGGGACGCGGCCGACCCGAACCTGATGCCGCAACCCGTGAGCCTGGAGTGGTCGCTGACCCGGGACGCGGTGAAGTGGAACGAGATCAAGTACCGCCTGGACAACAACCTCACGTCAACGAGCGGCCGGTACGCGTGGGAGGTTCCGGACGAAAAGGTGTGGAAGTTCTACATCCGCGCGCGGGCGGTCGATAAGGCGGCGAACGTGGGTGAGTTCGTGTGGGACAAGGAAGTGATTGTCGATTTGGAGAAGCCGACCGCGACGATCGACCGGATCCGCGGCGGCAGCGCTCCGGCGCCGGGGGCCCCCGGACCGATGATGTCCGAGACGCCGGACCAATTGCCGTAGGAGAGGCGCGCGGTTGACCGCTGTGAGCGATATTCGCACAGTCGGCAATCGTGGCGCGGGACGCGCGGGCGACGGCCAACCGTTGCCGTCACCCGCGCGTCACAAACATCTCGCCTCACTTCGGACCGGGGGTAGTATAAACGCGCACAGAGCAAACCGCAGTTGGAGCGCTGCCCTGTGTTCAGTCGTTCAGGTTGC
Source organism: Gemmata sp. (assembly GCA_036405095.1). Classification (GTDB taxonomy): domain Bacteria; phylum Planctomycetota; class Planctomycetia; order Gemmatales; family Gemmataceae; genus Gemmata. The sequence goes on from DASWYH010001086.1 coordinate 2,823, forward strand.
TGATTGATACGTTGGCTGGCCTTGTAACGGTGGTTCCGGTTGCGCGATCCTTTTGCCCGGCGTTCAAGCCCCAATTGCTGGTCCACGTTGGATTCGGCTCGTGAGTGTCCCGCTGGCACGCGCCGGATCAGAC
>DASWYH010001087.1:0-7749 GCA_036405095.1 Gemmata sp.
GATTCGCGCCAGCCGCCCCAAGGCGCGCTGGGCCTCTTGTGTTCGGAACGCAGCGGCATTCCCCGCCGCCAACTCCTTGAGAAGTGCGCGTGCGTCGTCCGTTGCGAGCGCTTCGAGCAATTCGACGGCCCGCGCGTCTGCAACCGTGTCCGCTTCGCTCTCGGTGCCACCCTTTGCAGCCGGTTTGAGGCGCAGTTTCGCCATCTTCACCGCCGCGCCCGGTTCGCGGCTCAATCGCGCCATCGCGAGATACGCGGCTCTCGCATCGGTCCCGGCGAGCGCGTCCCAGAGTTTCAGGGCGTTCGTTTCCTTCTTCAACTCGTCCGGAAGCGGCACGGATTGGAGCCGCATGTCCCACACGAGGACGGAGTGCTCGCCGCCCGCGGTGAGCAACTTCGACCCGTCGGGGGTGAAACCCAGCACGCGGACCTCGCCGCGGTGCCCGCCAAGAGACCGCCGCGCCTGGCCCGTTGCAGTTTCGCACAGGACGGCTTCGGAGCCCTCCAGGGGAGGAGAACAGAACTGGCGGTAGTCCGGTGAGAACGCGACGCCGCCGGTGAGAAAGAAATGGGAGCCCGCGCGGACGTTGTCGAGCGGGGGCGTCGGTACACGCTGAGCGGTGCCGTACTGAAGGACGCGGACGGGGCGGTTCTCGTCGCTGTCGAGAATGAGTGGCGGGTTCGGGCGGAGGGCGCGCAGTTGGTATAAGCGCTCGTCGGGCCAGGGCGCCGGCGCGAGCTTCTTGCCGGTCGCCGCGTCCCACCCGTCGGACGACGAGTCCGGGTGCACGGCCTTGCTGTCGGCGGAAAAGCCGGCGGCGTCCGTGTGCGTCGCATCCAGCGCGAACCGCTTTTTCCCGCTCGGCCAGTCCCACACCTCGACCAACTCGCCGGGCACGGACCACGTCAGCGCGGCCCTCCCGTCAGGCGCGAACGCGACGAAACGCGGCTTCAGCCCCTTCATGCCGCCGGGGAGCGGAACCTCCAGACCCGACAGCAGGTCGCGCGAAACGAGCCGCTCGCCCGTGCTGTAGAAAATCGCCGTACCGTCGGGGGTGAACGTCGGCCGGTCGTAGCCCGCGCGCGGCCCCAACGCGCCAGTGAACGCGCGTAACTCCTGCCCGGTCGCCAGATCCCAGAGCCGAACGGTTTCGTCGTTCGCCCATGTCAGCAGCCGCTTGCCGTCGGGCGACAGTTCCGCGTGCTGCACCGGGGCGCGGTGCCCCGGCGCGTCCCCGCGCGAGGTTAAGCCTTTCGTGTTCCACAGCCGCACCAACCCGAACCAGTCGGCGGTTGCGATGACCGCGCCGTCAGCCGAGACCGCAACCGCGGTCGGGGTGTCGGCGTGCCCTTCGAGCCGGCCGAGTTCCTTACCGGCTTCCGTGTCGATGACGAACGTCTTGCCATCGGTGGCGACCGCCAGAAGGCGACCGTCGGCCGAAAACGCGAACCCGCCGCACTCGCTTGTATCGGTAACGCTTGTGTCAGGGGGCGGGCGCTTCCACCGGGTCAGCTTTCGCCGCTGGCAGGTCGCGAGGTCGAGGAGGTCGAAACCCCAACTGTCGGCGTCCTCGGCGAAGAGTGCGAGCGCGCGGGCATCGGGGGTGAGCATGAGGCGCGGCGTTTCCCGCCGCGATGCGGCCGAGTACGCTTCAACCCGCACCGGTTTCGAAGGCTTGCCCGACAAGTCCCAGGTGGTCGCGGTGTACTGGTCCGCGCGTTCGTCTCGGGCGGCTACGAGCTTCCGAAACGTGACCACCGTTTTGCCGTCGGCCGAGACAAGGAACTCGTCGACGCCTTCGGCGCCGAGATCGATGGTCCCGCACTGGGTCAACTTCGAGGCCGTACTGGTCGGCTTCAGTTCAAACACGTGAATCGCGTGCTTCTGGCCGTTTGCGGACTTCCACCGGACCGCAACCCGGGTGCCCGCGCTCCCGAACCGAAAGTCCGTGTACCGGGCGCTGTGAGCGGGTTCCACCGCGTCTACCCGTCCGGGGAGGTGAAAGCTGATCGCCACCGGGAGCGCCGGCGGCGGGTCGCTCTTGAGATCCGCGAAATTCCAGACACGGAAGTCGTCCGGAAACACCCGCGCGGGCTTGTCCTTTTGTCCCAACTCCGCGCGAATCGTGACCGCGTGTGCCCCGCCCGGTGCCCACACAAGGCCGCCGAACAGGTCGCCGTTCTGCTCGTACTCCCGGAGGACGCGCCCGGTCGCGGAGTCGCACACCGCGACCAGCACGTTGCCATCCGCGCCGCGCCGGACGGTGGCGTACTGTTTGCCGTCCGGCGAGAGTGCGAGGTGGTAAATGCGGCTCCCGGCGCGGAAACTCGGGTCGCCGAGGCGCGCGACCGCCCCCGGCGGCAGATCGGCACCGCGAACCGATACCGAACTGGCGAGCAAGAGCAGCACGCAAGCGACCCGCGACATCGGCGCGCCTCCACAAACACCTTCGGACCGCGATGGTAACCGAACTCGCCCGCCCGCCGCGAGACGAACCTTGTTGTGTGAACGCACCGCGGATAAGGTTGTTGGTGAAGTCGGGCGGGCGCCCTGCGATCCGCAGAACGGTTTAGCTCGGTGGTTTCCACCAGGCCGATGTTGCGTCGGCCGAGCGCTTACCCAGCCACACGACCCGGGGAAGGCTGTTCCAGCACCGCTATCGCTGGCCATGCAATTGCGCATGCAGGAGCCTGGGCCAACCCCGCCGGTCGTGGTTCTCCTGCATGCGCAATTGCATGGCCAGCGGCGGTGCCGTGAGCCCTCCGCGCCCCAGGACGAGAAGTAAACCCCGGCGCCCGCCCGACTTCAATTCCCCTTCTTCCGGTCGGTCGACGGCGGATCGGCCTTCGGCGCCTTCCATTTTTCGATCTCGTACACCGCAGGCGGCACCTTGAACCGGTCGGGGTTGTCGTCGAACTTGTGCGCCGGGGCCATCGGCTCGCTCCGGCCGCCGAACAGCACGCACGCGAGCATCAGCAACACCGCGAACACAGCGACCACGATCGCGATCCCGCGGCGCGAGTCTTCGGCAGGCGGTTTCGGGTTTGCGAGCCGCTCGCGAATGAGCGCGAGTGCGGGCGACGGGGGCAAAAGATCGGCCGGCGCGGGCTTCGGGAGCCGCGCCCACTCGGGCATTCGTAGCGGCAGCCGCACCGGCGGGATCGGTTCCAAACCGCCCAGCAATCGGTGAAGGGCGCTGCGCATCTCCCCGTAGGGCAGGTGCTGGTTATTCAGGCCGGCGATCTTCGGCCCCAGTTCCGCGATCCGCTCCCCCGCCGCCGGGGTGACGCACCACGCCCACTCGTCGTCGCCGAACTCGATGTACCGCAGGCTCCGGAACGTCTCGTTCCCCGCAACCGCCTCCAGCACGTCCGGGAACGGTACACAGTTCAGCACCAACGTTTCGACGTTCGCGAAGTTGCCGGTGCGGAAGAACTCGACCGCCGGGGTGCGGAAGAACGACACCTTCAGCCACCCGATGCGGGCGAGCGCCGGGCTTCGGGCGCAGCGCGCGAGCAGCTCACCGTACTGCCCGAAGTCGGCCCACGGGTCGAAGAGGTAGCCGCCTTCGGCGCGGGCGCACAGGTGAACGTCCCACAGCGGGAACATGTCGAACGGGTCGTCGCTCGCGACGTACCGGCGCATCGGGTGCTCCCGCGGGAGCGTGAGGCCCGGGGCGGAAGGCAAAGCTGCGGCCCCGACGACCGCCGGCGCGGACATCGGGTCGCGGAGGAACTGGTAGGGCCGCAGGTGACAGAGCGGGCGGAAGAACCCGCGGTCGAACGGGTGCCCCGCGAGCGGCCCCGGCAGCCCCCGCCGCAGCTTCTCGGAGAACAGGAACCGCAACCGCTTCTGGCGCTTGAGCAACTCGGGCGCGAGCGGAACGTCGCGGTCCCAGCCCCACCCCCGCGGGCTCCGCCGGGCGATCCGGCACTGGACGCGGATCAGTTCCGCCCGGCCGCGCTCGAACCGTGCGTGCGGTTCGGGGAGGGTGTCCGCGAACTCGTCGAGCCAGTCCGCGTACACCAGGCGCGCGGTGTCGTCGTGCGGGTTCTCGATGACGGCGCGATAGAGCGCGAACTCTTCCACGTTCCACCTGGCCCCTTGCGGCTCACTTTCACGGTCGGTATCCCAACCCCGTTGCCCTCTTACGCTACCACAACGGAGTCCCAGCGTGCGCACCCTCATCACCGGCGGGGCCGGGTTCATCGGTTCACACCTGTGTGAGCGGTTCCTGGCCGAGGGGCACGAAGTCATCGCCGTGGACAACCTGATCACCGGCGACCTTGCGAACCTTGATCACCTCCGCGTGAACCCGAAGTTCCGGTTCATCGGGCACGACATCTCGAACCCGCTGAAGGTGCGCGACAAGCTCGACAACGTGCTGCACTTCGCCAGCCCGGCCAGCCCGGTCGATTACCTCGAGCACCCGATCCCGACGCTCAAGGTCGGGTCCCTCGGGACGCACAACACGCTCGGGCTCGCGAAGGCACACGGTGCCCGGTATCTGCTCGCGAGCACCAGCGAGGTGTACGGCGACCCCCTGGAGCACCCGCAGACCGAAAGTTACTGGGGCAACGTGAACCCGATCGGCGTCCGCGGGGTGTACGACGAGGCGAAGCGGTTCGCCGAGTCGATCACGATGGCGTACCACCGCGTTCACGGGGTGAACACGCACATCATCCGCATCTTCAACACATACGGCGAGCGCATGCGGCTCAACGACGGCCGCGTGCTGCCCAACTTCATGTACCAGGCGCTGATGGGCGAGCCGCTCACCGTGTACGGCAAGGGCGACCAGACGCGGAGCTTCCAGTACGTTTCGGACCTCGTCGAAGGCATCTGGCGGCTCCTGTTCAAGGACTACCCCGATCCGGTGAACCTCGGGAACCCGGCCGAAATCACGATCCTGGAGTTCGCTGAGGAGATCCGCAAGCTCGCGGGTAGCACGAGCCCGATCGTGTTCAAGCCGCTGCCCCAGGACGACCCGAAGGTGCGCCAGCCCGACATTTCCCGCGCGCGGGAGCTGCTGGGGTGGGAGCCGAAAGTCGGCCGCGACGAGGGGTTGCACCGCACGATGGACTTCTTCCGCCGCAAACTCGGGAAGTGACCGCCGGGAGCGGTGGGTGCGAGCCGCGCCCCGCACCCGCTCCGATTTCCACCGCGCGGTTTGGGTCGGGGCGGCTTCCCGCTCACTTGTAACATTCCGTATGTTCGCGCGGTTTCATTAACTCGGTCCGGTCCCTTCTTCAGGAGAACTCTCGCATGGTCCGTAACGTGTTGGCCGCGGCGGTTGTCGTGGTGCTGGGCAGCGCGGTGGTTGCCGCCGAGTTGAAGTCCGGCCCGCAGGCCGGGTCGAAGGTGCCGGGTGCGTTCCACCCCTACAACGTCAACGGCGAGGACGCGGGCAAAACCGCCTGCCTGTACTGCAAAGCCGGCGACAGCCCGGTGGTGATGGTGTTCGCCCGGAGCGGCGACGACACCATGACCCATAAGCTCCTCAAGACCCTCGACGCCGAAACGGTCAAGAACGCGAAGGCCGAAATGTTCGCCTTCGGCATCTTCCAGGGCGATAAGGCCAAGCTCGAACCGCAACTGAAAGAAGCCGCGAAAAAGGCCGACCTGAAGGCCGTCACCCTCGCCATTGAGGATAAGGAAGACCCGATCCCGGCGAAGTACAGCCTCAGCCCGGAAGCCGACGTGACCGTGATCCTGTACGTGGACCGCGTTGTGAAAGCGAACCACAGCTTCGCGAAGGGTAAACTCACCGACAAGGACATCGCGGCCATCGTCGCGGACGTGTCGAAGATCGTCGGGAAGTAAGCCGCTCCCCAAAAGTGCCCTGGCGCGAGTCAGCACCCTCGCGCCGGGACGCTCGCCGAGACAAAATTGCCTACCCTTCGCGCAGGCGCCTCGTCTTCACACCGACTGCACATCCAACCGAAGCTATTTCGGCAACGCACTTTAGCACCTCGGGCATCAGCACCGTGAGCCGCGGCACGCGGGATGCATTCCCCCTCTCCAACCTCCACCTACCGCACCTCTCAAGCGGTCCTCCTCCTTCCCTCTCAAGGTTCACGTTACGGGTCCGTCCCGTAACGGTTGCGTTTTCGTTTCCCGAGGAGTAGCGATGGTCAAGCACACGAAACCCAAGTTCGGCTTCCTGATCGATATGGACGGGGTTCTCTACCGAGGAACGGAACTCATCGCCGGTGCCGAGCGCTTCGTGCGCGAGTTGCGCGAGCGAGATATCCCGTTCCGGTTCCTCACTAACAACAGCCAGCGCACCCGACGCGATGTGGTTGCGCGCCTCGTTCGGCTCGGGTTGGATGTCGAAGAGGAGCACGTCTTCACCAGCGCAATGGCGACGGCCCGGTTCCTCGCCCAACAGAAGCCCGGCGGGACCGCGTTCGTCATCGGTGAGGGCGGGTTGCTCACGGCCCTTCACCAGCACGGGTACGCGGTCGTCGATCACGACCCGGATTACGTGGTGGTGGGCGAGGGGCGGACGTTCAACCTAGAACTGGTCGAGGCCGCGGTGCGGATGATCCTGGGCGGGGCGAAGTTGATCGCCACGAACATGGACCCGAACTGCCCCACCCAGAACGGGACGCGCCCCGGGTGCGGTGCCTTCGTCGCGCTGCTCGAAACGGCCACCGGGGTGAAGGCGTTCAGCGTCGGAAAGCCCAGCCCAGTCATGATGCGGGCCGCCCGCAAGGAACTCGGCCTCTCCACTGACCAGACGACCATGATTGGTGACACGATGGAAACCGACATTCTCGGCGGCGCCCAGCTCGGCTTCCACACGGTGCTCGTGTTGAGCGGCGGCACCAGGGCCGAAGACCTTCCGCGCTATGCGTACCGCCCGGAGACGGTGGTGCCGTCGCTCGCGGAGTTGGCCGACCTCTTTAATGCGCACGACTGGCAGCCGCCGTGGCACACGGACCGCGTTCGCCTTCCGGCGCTGGTGTGAGGGTGACAAACTTACCCGGTCGAAACCGTTTCTCCCTACCACAAGGGCTCGGCACCCGGTTCGAGCGGGGCCAGTGAAAGAGGGGACGTCACGGACCGTGAGGCACCCACGATCTCCCACGCGATCGTCACCCCCAATGATGAGGGAGCAATGGAAGAACCGCACGCAGATGCGTGCGGCGGGTCCGTAACCTTTGTGCGCTGCCAGGCCCCCGGCAGCGCAGGGGGGGTGCCAGTCAACTGCGGCACCTACCGAATTGCCAGGACCGGACAGCACTCATCGCCAGCCGAAAAACACCTGGCAAATTCAACAACCTTTGGCCCCTGCCGTGGGTTCTGTCCGGTAGCCTTAAGCTACCGCCTTTTGGCCGAACGGGTTCTGCGCGGCCCATTTCTTTTCCGCCTCGGCCTTTTGCTCGGCGGTGAGCGGGTGGCTGTAAGACCACGTGTGCCCGAACGGGTCCACCACCTGCCCGTAGCGGTCGCCCCAGAACATGTCTTCGGCCGGCATCGTGACCTTCGCACCCGCGGCCTGCGCCTTGGCGATCGCTTCGTCGCAGTTCGGGACGCACAGGTGCAGCGTCACCGGCGACGGTCCCGCCGGCGCGCGCGACACGCCCCCACAGTACTCGGGGAAGTCGTCGCACAGGAACAGCGTCGCGTCGCCGATCTTCAGCGCCGCGTGCATCAGGCGCCCGTCCTCGGCCGGCATGCGCACGAGTTCCACCGCGCCCAGCGCGGCGACGTAGTACTCGATCGCTTGAACCGCGCCCTTGA
>DASWYH010001088.1:0-5147 GCA_036405095.1 Gemmata sp.
CGGCCGGACCATCGGGCGCGTCAACCGCCGGCGCAAGCGCACGTAACCCGCCGATCACCTCCCGGGCGCGGCGGTGTCCCTACTCTATAACTGTGACCCCGCGGCGCCCGGACCGAGGCCGGTCCGGGCGCCGCGAGCGCACTTTTCAGAAGGAACACCCAGCTCATGGCCGACGCCATTACCGCCCGCGCAACGAACTACTCCGAGTGGTACCTCGACATCGTCAAGCAAGCGGGCCTCGCGCAGAACGCCGCGGGCGTGAAGGGGTGCATGGTCATCAAGCCCACCGGCTACGCGCTGTGGGAGAAGATGCAGAAGGCCCTCGACGGGCTGTTCAAGGGCACCGGGCACGTCAACGCGTACTTCCCCCTGTTCATCCCCATGAGCTTCCTCGCGAAGGAAGAGGAGATGGCGGAGGGGTTCGCCAAGGAGTGCGCGGTGGTCACGCACTACCGGCTCAAGGCCGAACCCGGGAAGCCGCTGCACGTGGACCCCGCCGCGGAACTCGAGGAGCCGCTCATCGTCCGGCCCACCTCCGAGACGGTCATCTGGCGCACCTACAAGGACTGGATCCAGAGCTACCGGGACCTGCCCCTCCTGATCAACCAGTGGGCCAACGTGGTCCGGTGGGAGATGCGCACCCGCCTGTTCCTCCGCACCGCCGAGTTCCTGTGGCAGGAGGGCCACACCGCGCACGCGACCGCGGCCGAGGCCGAAGCGGAAACGCTCCAGATGGTGCGCGTGTACCAGAAGTTCGCCGAGGAGTGGATGGCGATGCCCGTGCTCGTCGGCCCCAAGACCGACGGCCAGAAGTTCCCCGGCGCGGTCTACACGCTCTGCATCGAGGCGATGATGCAGGACGGGAAGGCGCTCCAGGCCGGCACCTCACACTTCCTCGGGCAGAACTTCGCCAAAGCCTTTGACGTGACGTTCAAGGACCAGAACAACAAGGAGGAGTACGCCTGGGCGACCTCGTGGGGCGTTTCGACCCGCCTGATCGGCGGCCTCATCATGACCCACTCCGACGACAACGGGCTGGTGGTCCCGCCGCGGCTCGCGCCCACGCACGTCGTCATCGTGCCCCTGGGCAAGAACGACGCGGAGCGCGGGCCGTCGATCGCGGCGGCGGAGAAGCTCGCCGCGGAGCTGCGGGCGCTCCCCCGCGACGACTTCTTCGGCTACGAGCCGATCAGCGTGAAGATCGACACGATGTTCGACAAGCAGCCCGGGTTCCGGTACGCCGAGTACGAGGTGCGCGGCGTCCCCGTGCGGGTCGAGATCGGGCCGAAGGACATCGAGAAGGGCGCCTGCGCGGTGGCCCGGCGGGACGTGCCCGGAAAAGAGGGCAAGCGGTTCGGTATCCCCCTCACGGGAGCGGCCGAGCACATCAGCGCGCTCCTGCGAGACATCCAGTCGGCGCTGTACACCCGGGCCAAGGCGCTCCGCGACTCGCGCATCGTGACCGCGCACACGCTCGACGAGTTCCGGGCGCTGTTCCCCGCCCGCGAAGAAGGGGCCGAGGCCGGCGCGGAGCCGCTCAAGTTCGTGTTCGCCCACTGGGACGGCACGCGCGAGACGGAGGAGCGCGCCCAAAAAGAGTTCGCGGCAACGATCCGGTGCCTGCCGTTCGATGGCCCCCAGGAGCCCGGAACGTGCATCTTCACAGGTAAACCGAGCGCGCGCCCGGTGGTCTTCGCCCGGGCGTACTGAATCCGGGAGCCGGCGCGCGGGCGGATGAGGGGCGGCCGAAGCGCGAGCCGCTTCGCGCCGCTCGCCGACCTCGGGCGCTCCGAAAGGGCCCGCCGGTGGCGCCCCCTTTCCTGACGAGAACGGGACATTCGCGCTGGCCCGCCCAGCGGCCCTGTGGGTCGCGACTCGCAACCGCCTGCGCCTTCCCCGAACGGGGCCCCGATCTCCTTATGCCGATTGCATCCGGTCGTGCCACTCGTCGAGCAACCGGCCGATGTTCTTGAACGCGAAGTCGAGGTTCGCGAGTTCGTGCCCGAGGTCGACCGCGCGGGCCAGGTCCCCGTTCTCCGCCGCGCCCGTGGCGAGCTGGAAGAGCAGCTCCTTCTTCACCGCCTCTTCCGAATCGGGGATGCTGGTGAGCCCCTCCTCGAAGTTGCGCTGCGCGAGGCGCCAGTTGTTCCGCTTCTTGAAGCACAGCCCGAGCAGCAGCGCCGCGCGCCCCTTGAGCCGCTCGTCGCGCCGCGCCTGTTGCAGCTCCGCGATGGCCTCGTCCACGCGGTCGGTCTTGAGCAGCCGGGTGCCGAGTTCGATCCGGTGGCTCGGCTCGTTCGGGAACCGGTCCGCGCGCAACCGGTACAGCTCGATCTCGCGCGCCAGGACCTCCTTGGCGAGCTTCGCCCGGAGCGCGGTGAGTTCCGTTTCGGTCAGCTCCTCGTCGGTGGCGCCGGCCCCCGCGTCGTCGGCGGCCCGGGCCTTGAGCTGCTTGAGGCGGGCCTCCGCGTGCTCCAGGTTCTTGCGCACGGGCACGAGGTCGATTTCCATCAGCTCGAGCTGAATCTGGAACGCGTTGCCGGTCGGCCCCAGCCCCTGCTGGAGGGCGGCGCGGGCCCGGTCGTCCTGGCCGCTGCGCCGGTACACGGCCGCGAGCTGGAGGTACAGGACCGGCTCGGTCGGGTCGGCGGCGATGCGCGTGAGCAGCGGCCCGGCCTCGCGGGTGAGGCGGTCCGCCTTCTCGGCCGCCCGGGACTCGATGCGCCCGACCACGGGCGACTCCTTGGTGCCGGCCGCGGCCTGCTCGTACCCGCCCTTCTGGATCACGTCGTTCGCGGCCAGGTCTTTGGCCTTGTGCTGCGCTTCCACGTCGCGCGGGTTGGTGTCGCGGACCAGTTGCCACAGGATCATGGCCTTCTGGAAGTCGCCGCGCTTCTCGAACAGCCGCGCCAGCGCGCGGTTCAGGGTCGCGTCCTTGGGGTACTTCTGGCGCGCCTGGTCGAGCGTGAACACGGCGAGGTCCGACAGCCCGAGCGCGTCGAACGCTTCGGCCATGTCCATCTGCGCGCCCTGGTCCCACGGGTTCCGGCACAGCACCTGTTCGCCGTACTCCAGGGCCTTCAGGTAGTCGCGGTTCCGCTTGGCGACGCGGAGCTTGGCCTTCCACCGCGGGGTGGTGAGGAACGCGAACCGGCTGCCCCGCAGGTTGTTCCCGTACTTGGCCTTCTGGGTGTCCCGGAGCTGCTTCCGGTAGTGGAAGTTCGCCGGGTCGAGCTTGCAGCAGGTGAGCAGCAACTGGATGGCGTAATCGAACCCGCCGTCGGCGAGCAGCTCTTTTGCCTTGGCGAAGCTCTGGACCGCGATCCGCTTCTGCTCGGCGTTGGGCGCCGGGACCGGACCGGCGGGCGGCTGTTCGGACATGGCGCTAGCCTTTCCTTGCGTAGCGGCAGCACTGCGCGTGGTGTCGGGACCGCGTACCATGATGTTGTACCACAAAGGGAAGAGGGAAACTGCGCCTTGGAAACGGTCGCTCTTAAAGTTGATCCCGTGAACCCCGAACCGGACGTGATCGGCCGCGCCGCGGCGGTCGTCCGCGCCGGCGGCCTCGTGGCGTTCCCGACGGAAACCGTTTACGGCCTCGGCGCAAGCGGCCTGAGCGCCGGCGCGGTTTCCGGCATCTTCCGCGCAAAGGGGCGGCCGGCCACGAACCCGCTCATCCTGCACATCGCGGACGCTTCTGAGGTCTCAAACGTGGCCGCCGGGTGGCCGGCGACCGCGCAGAGCCTCGCGGACCGGTTCTGGCCCGGTCCGCTCACGTTGGTCGTTCCGAAGCGCGGTTCCGTTCCCGATATTGTAACCGCCGGGGGGCCGACGGTGGCGGTTCGGTGCCCGAATCACCCCGTCGCGCGGGCGCTGATCCGCGCGTCCGGGGTGCCGCTGGCGGCCCCGAGCGCGAACCGGAGCACCGAACTTTCGCCCACGCGCGCCGAACACGTCTTGAAGGGGCTAAACGGGCGGGTCGAGATTGTGTTGGACGGCGGCCCGTGTCCCGGCGGGTTGGAATCCACGGTCGTTGATGTGACGGGTGAAACCCCGCGCGTTTTGCGCCCGGGGCTGATTACGGCCCCGATGCTCGCGGAGGTGTGCGGACCCGTTGAAGTAGGGGCGCGGGAGGGCGACGGGGTGGCGCGCGCCCCGGGGCAGATGGTGAAGCACTACAGCCCGCGGACCCCGATCCGCTTGATTGGCGGGGACGATCTGGTTGACGACCTGCACGAAGCGCGGTTGGCGGACCGGTGCGTCGGCGTCCTCACGTTCTCCTGGCCGAACCTGCCCACCAACTTGTCCGACGACCCCGCCCGCGCGGCGGCGCTCCTCTACGACGCACTTCACCGCATGGACCAGGCCGGGTTCGACCACCTGCTCGTTGAGATGCCCCCCGAAGCGCCCGAGTGGGCCGCGGTGCGCGACCGCCTTACCCGGGCCGCCGCCCAGTAAACGAACACGGGCGCGGGATCGGCTCCCGCGCCCGCGATGGCACGAACCCCGGTTACGGCGCGTCCGTGGGGAGCGGGGAGCCGTCGGCGATGTTCAGCAGCAGTTGGAGCGTGGTCTGGCTGACCGAGAACTGCACGCTCTTGACCGAGCCGTCAAGGTACAAAGCATTGAACACGCCCGAGTGCGACGACCCGAGGCCGTGCGTCCCCTGGTTGCACCCGGTGCTCGCGCTCAGGTCGGCCTGGGCCGCGAAGCTGTGGTTGTTGGTCAACGTGGTCGAGTCCCAGTTACCCGAACCGCCGTAGTCCATGCCCCACGACCAGCCCGGGCGGTCCACCACGTCGTCGCCGCTACCGAAGTTCGCCTTGCACACATTTTTCTCGGCCGCCGCGATGGTGTTGCTGGTCCCGTCCGAGACCGCGACCATGTTCACCCGGCCCTGGTTGTACGGACGAAACACGCCCTGGCCGATGTTCGTGCCGTAGCTGTTGTACGCGTTGCCGTAGTAGTCGATCTGGGCGATCCCGTTGGCGTTGGTGCCGTTGCTCCGGCGCGACGGGCACATGTAGATCGGAACCGGCGTCCCCTCGATGAGCGAGATGTTCGTGGCCTGGTAGAGGTTGGTCTGCTCGATGAACGGGAGGATCTGGAACGCCCAGCCGCCACTGGCGGAGGAACTCCACACGGGC
>DASWYH010001089.1:0-3665 GCA_036405095.1 Gemmata sp.
CGGAGTGGGGAACGAAAGGCCGAAACCATGCAATCCGCATTCGGTTTCGGTCTTTCGTTCCCCGCTCCGCACTCCGCGTTCCGCGCTGCTTCCGCGTTACTTCAGCTCCGCCCGCTTCTTGGCGATTAGCGCGATCAGCGCCTTGTGCGGCTCGGCGAACTTCGCCAGCCCCTCGCTCATCAGCGTGTCTTCGAGCTTCTTCATGTCCACCTTGGCGTCGATGTCCGCGAGCACCTCGGCCGGCGGCAGTTGATCGACCTGCTTGGTGAACGTCCGGCCGCTCTTCTGCACGTCCTCGTTGGTCTGCGGCGGGTTGGTCTCGATGTCGTCGCCCGCGAGCGCCTCGACGTACTTCCACGCCGGCGGCGTGGTGCCGTCGGCCATCTTCTTCGTGCCGGTGCTGGCGAAGATCATTTCCTGCTTGCGCGGCAGCCCTTTATCGGCCCAGAAGTCCTTGTTCATCTTGTAAATGCGCTTTGCGTTCACGATGCCCACCTGCCCCTGCGCGGCCGGGATCAGGTTCGGAACGTGCTTCTCGGTGTACACGTCCACGCGGCTCACGAAGATGCTGTACACGCTCTTCACGTTCTCCTTGTCCGTGCGGCGCTGGACCCCGCGGTACACCGCGTCCCGGGCCAGGATGTACTGGCGCTCGGAGAAGATGAGCGTGATGTTCGGGCAGATGCCGGCGGCCACCAGCTCCTCGATCGCGCCGAGGCCGCCCGGGGTCGCCGGCACCTTGATCATGCGGTTCTTGTGGCCCGCGGCCCACTCCTTACCGAGGCGGATGTACTCGGCCGAGCGCTCTTCCGTGTTACGGGTCTGGGCGTGGTCCTCCAGAAGCGGGTCGAGTTCGAAGCTGACCCACCCGTCATCGCCCTTGGTGCCGGCCCACACGTCGGCGAACACGTCCTGGGCTTCCTTGACGAGCCGGTCGGTCATGGCCCACGCGACGGCCTCGTCGTCCTTCCCGGCATCGAAGAAGGTCTTCATGTGCGCATCGAACCGCCCGGTCTTGAGCAGGTCCGAGATGATGATCGGGTTCGAGGTGGCCCCGGTGGCGCCCTGCGACCGGTTCAGCTTGATGAGGTCCGGGTCCACGGAATCGAGCCAAAGCTTGGTGCCGGTAGCGGCCAGCGACTGAAGCGGGGTCATCGTGAAGCTCCTGGTGGTTGGATCACTGAGATGATACACCCGGACGCGCCGAAGTTTAGCAGTGAACTCGCCGAGGTGACAGTTTCTTCATGTACCGCGCCCGCCCGTAGCGGCGAAGTGCGCACCGACCGCGGCCAGCTCCACACCATTGATCGCGGCGAGCACCTCGGGCGCGAGCATCGGAACCAGAAGCGCGACGAGCAGCGGGCGGTCGGCGATCTCGTGCAACGTGCGGAACGGCGACGGGTTCCTCTCCAGGAGCCCGCGCACCATGTCGGAACCGTCCCACTGCCGGCCGACGGTCGAGAGGTACAACCGGTCCTCGTCGGCGTCGCGCCCGGTGGCCAGCACGACACACAGGAACAGCGCCCCGTCGAGGTGGAACGAGCCGATGGCGCCGCCGGGCGAACCGGTCCACACGACGCGCAACTGCCCCTGCGGGACGCTCACGGTCGCGTCACAGCGCAACCCGGTGAACCGCCCGGCGAGTTGTCTCACGTCCGGGTGCTCCGCGGGCGGGATCTCGGCCCAGTGCTGTTCGTGAACGCTCCCGTTCGGCAGCATCACGAGGCGGTGCAGCTTCATCGCACGTCCCCTTAATCACCAGTGTGCGATCGGCCCGGCCGGGACCGCGATGTGCGCCTGCTGCGCGTCGTACTCGCTCCACCCGTCGGGCGCGGAGCCCCCCGTGAACGGCGCGATGAGTTCCTCGAATTCGGCGAGCGTCGAGAGCATCACCAGCCGCTGTTGCACCTTCTTCGGGAACCGCAGCGCCTTCGTGTACCACGTCGCGACCTTGCGGAAGTGGACGCACCCGTGCCGCTCGCCGCCCTTCCAGGTGACGAGGCGGTGCAGGTGCAAGCGCATGAACGCGATGCGCTCCGCGTAACTCGCCCGTGCCCCGGGCTGACCGGTGCGCACCCAGTTATCGAACTGCCGGAAGATCCACGGGTTCGCGAGCGCGCCGCGGCCGATGGCGATCCCGTGGCAGCCGGTATCGGCGATCATCCGCGCCGCGTCCTGGACGGTGCGCACGTCGCCGTTGCCGAAGACCGGGATCTTCTCGACCGCTTCGACCACCCGGCGGATGCCGTCGTGGTTCACGTTGCCCGCGAACCCCTGTTCGCGGGTGCGCCCGTGGATCGTGAGCGCGGCCACGCCCGCCTTCTCGAACTCGCGCGCAAAGAACGGGGCGCTCAGGTTCTCATCGTCCCACCCGAGGCGCATTTTCACGCTGACGGGCACCGGAACGGCTTCCACCACCTGCCGAACGAGGTCGATCGTCGCGCCGGTGGTGTCGCACATGAGCGAGGAGCCGCCCCCGGTCTTCACGACCTTGCGCACGGGGCAGCCCATGTTGATATCGATGCCATCGGCGATTTTGCGCTCCACGAGCCACTTCGCGGCCCCGGCCATTTCGTGCGGCTTCGAGCCGAAGATCTGAACGAACAGCGGGCGCTCGGCGGGGTCGTGCGCGAGGAGCAGCATCGTTTTCTGGATGCCGTCCACGATCGCGCGCGCGTTGACGAGGTCGGTGGTACACAGCCCGACGCCCCCGAGTTCGCGGACCGAGAGCCGGAACGGGAGGTTCGTGTACCCGGCGAGCGGCGCGAGGTTGAACCGCGACTCCAGTTGCACCGCCCCGATTGAGAGGGGGTGGCGGTAAAAGGCCGGCGGTTCCGGGATGGCGTGCTCGGTCGTCATGCGGTTACTTTACAATGAGAACCGGCCGCGGCGTAGCCGGCGCAGGAGAACGAACGGTGGCGGTGAGGGGAATGGTTCGCAGCGGGGGTCCCGGAGGCTGCAAGCTAAATGAAAGTTTGAGTGAGCGGTCGTCGCCATGCGGAGCCAAAAATGAACGACCCTTGCGGCCCCACACGACGGGCGCGGCGACCGCCTTCGGGCTCGAAACCGCTTCGCGCGCGTGAAAACCTTATGCAGGCGGCACAGAATAGCTCGCCCGGAATCATTTTGGACAATAGCCTTTACCTCAGCTTGCGCAACTTGCCGATCCCCCTGAAACACGTTGCGAAAATTGCCGTGCCGCAACGCACCACATGAGAACGGACCATGCTTCACCATCTGTTTGGACGATCGCGCAACAAGGATGTTGACATGGGCCGCGGAACGAACGGTCGGACCGCCCCCGCGCGCCTCGAACTCGAACCGCTCGAAGCCCGCGAGAACCCGACCGCGTTTTACGTGGTCCCCGGGGCCGCGGGCACGTCCACCGTGCTCGACTTCGGGTGGCTCTCCAAGGACGCCGCGTTCTTCAGCGAGATCGGCGTTTACAAGGTGGACGACGCGAGCGGGGCCGTGAACGGGGTCGCCCCGGGCGCGGCGAACTACGCCCAGACCGCCCTCGCGGGCGCCACCACGGTGTTCGCCCAGGGCAAGACCGAAGGGGCGCGCAGCGCCCAGACCTTCGCCGCTGGCACCGTGCTCGGGTTCTACCTGGTGCAGAACACCACGACCGCCGCCGCCCGGGCCTTCAACCCGACCAACGCCGC
>DASWYH010001090.1:0-1693 GCA_036405095.1 Gemmata sp.
ATGCGCTCCGCCAGCAGCACCAGACCGTTGGGCAGCACGTGCTGATAAACCTGTTGTCCCACGCGAGCCATCCTGTTCGATACGCGTTCGGAAGCGTGCCCCGGCATTCTACGGACGGACGTGTCACAGCCCAGCGCCGACCGCGTCCGGGTGCGGCAGTTCCACCGCGCGGTAGAGCGTCTTCACCGACCGGAAGCCCGCTGCGCGGTACGTGTGTACCGCCGGGGCGTTGGTCGCGGTGACTTCCAAGAAGGCCCTCCGCACCCCGACCGAGTGGAAGCCCTCCAGCGCCCGGAGGAGCAGCGCGCGCCCCAGCCCCAGCCCGCGGCACTCGGGCACGACACCGATGTTCTGGATGCCGCCGTGCCGGTTCTCGTCGAACAGCCCTTGCACCGTGCCCGCGTAACCGTTCGGTCCGGACAGGAGCCACGTCGCCTGGGGGCAGAAGTCCGGACGGAACCGGATCGCGGCCATGAGATCGTGGCACCCGCGGCGCGTTCGCAGCGAGGGGAACACGAGCGCGTCGGTTTCGTTGTGGAAACTGGTGTACTTCACTTCCGCGTGCATGGGGAGGAGCGCGTCGTCCCATGCGACCCACGAGAACCCGGAGGGCAGTTCCCACCTGGGCGGAGGGGGCCGCAGGGCCAGTTCCATCCGGTGCCGCTTGAAGTACTTGACGTTCGGCGCGTTCGGCATCGCTCGACTCCGGGTCACACCCGCGGCCCTGATACACGCCCCCGGCGAGCAGGTCCCTTTTCGGTCGAAAAGGGACGCCGTCAGCGGGCGCGCGGATGCGGCCACACCGGCAATCGTATCACCCCGACCGGCGCGACACAACGAGGCCGGCCCCACGTGCCCGTGTGTGGCCCGTATGAAGGTCCACCGGGGCCGCGAGGTCGTATTTGCGGGTCCGGGGGGGATCGCTATCTTTAATGCTTCGCCGCTCGTAACGGAAAGGACGGCCCGTGCTGGCACTGCGCGACCCGATCAGCTTTTCCTCCCACCTGCTCATGGCGGTCTGGGCGGTGTTCGCCACGCTGGTGATGTACCGGTTGACCGCGAACCGGCCCGGGCGCCGGCTCCCGATCATGGTGTACGGCGCGTCGATGGTGCTCCTCTTCATCGCGAGCAGCACGTTCCACGCGCCCAAGCTCCCCCTGCGCAGCGCGCCGTGGCTCCTGCTCCAGAAGATCGACATGTCCGCCGTGTACCTCCTGATCGCCGGGACGTACACCCCGGTCCTCTCGATCCTGCTCGCCGGGGCGTGGCGGCGCTGGTTCCTCCGTATGGTGTGGCTCCTCGCGCTCACGGGCGTGGCGTGCCTGTGGCTGGTCCCGGAGGTGCCGTTCAACGTGATCGTGGTCATCTACGTCGCGCTGGGGTGGGTCGGCACGCTCCCGCTGCCGCTCTACTATCGGGCCGTCGGCTGGCGCGCGATGAACTGGGTCTGGATCGGGGCGGCGCTGTACAGTTTCGGGGCGATCTGCGAAATCACCGAGTGGCCCAAAATCGTTCCCGGTTTCGGGTACCACGAGATCCTGCACCTCACGCACAGCGCCGCGTGCGTGGCTTTCTTCCTGCTGATCGTGCGGCACGTGATCCCGTACCAGCCGGGGCCGCCGCTCCCAGCGGCCCCGGGGCCCGGGGTCGCCGCCCCCGGCTGCTGCGCGTGACCCGCGGGCCGCGCCCGGCC
>DASWYH010001091.1:0-4658 GCA_036405095.1 Gemmata sp.
GAGCGCGTCGAGGGCGCGCCCGCCGACGGGGACGAAGTCGATCTCGTGTCCCACGGCGGGAACTTCGTCGCCCGCGGGCTGTACAACTCTCAGTCGAAAATCAACGTCCGGCTCTACTCGTGGACCGAAGGCGTCCCGCTCGACGCGGCGTTCTTTCGCGACCGGCTCGCGCGGGCCGTTCACCTCCGCCACGACACCCTGAAACTGAACGCGCCCGATGCGGGTTACCGCGTGTGCTTCAGCGAGTCGGACTACCTCTCCGGGATGGTGGTGGACCGCTACGGCGACTGGCTCACGGTGCAGTTCACCGCTCTGGGGATTGCGAACCGGCGCGAGATGATCGTGTCCGCGCTGCGGGAACTCTTGCACCCGAAGGGCATCTACCTTCGCACCGAGAAGGGCGTCGGGAAGCTCGAAGGGGTCGAACTCCACGATCAACTGCTCTGGGGCGAGCCCCCACCCCCCGATCTGGCGATCGCGGAAGACGGGATGCGGTTCCTGGTGAACCTCACCGAGGGCCAGAAGACGGGGTACTACCTCGACCAGCGCGACAACCGGCTCGCGGTCGCGCGCCTGTGCTTCGGAAAGCGCGTCCTCGATGCGTTCTGCTACTCCGGCGGGTTCGGGCTGTACGCGGCCCGCGCCGGTGCGGCCGAGGTGCTGTGCCTGGATGCGTCCGAACCGGCGCTGGAACTGGCCCGCCGGAACGCCGACCTCAACGGCCTGCCCGGCATCGCGTTCGAGCGCGCGGACGTCTTCAACCATCTGGGCACGCTCGCGGCGTCGGGCCGCCAGTTCGACGTGGTGGTGCTGGACCCGCCGAAGTTCGCACGGAACCGGGCCGCGGTGCCGGACGCGCTCAAGGGCTACCGCCGGCTCCACCAGCTCGCGCTGAAACTGCTCGCCCCCGATGGCGTCCTCGTGTCGTGCTGCTGCACCGGCCTGATTACGATGCTCGACCTGGAAGAGTTGCTGGCGCAGGTCGCGGTGGAAGCGAAGCGGGACGTGCAGATCGTGGAGCGCCGCGGGCCGGCCCCGGACCACCCGGTCGCGGTCACCTGCCGCGAATCGGGCTACCTCAAGTGCCTCATCAGCCGCGTTCTGTAGAGAAGAAGGTAATCCACAGATTGCGCAGATGAGCACAGATTTTGAAGACAGGAGGGCGTCCGGGCCTTCTCTTGTCTTAAAATCTGTGTTCGGCAAGACGAGGGCGATGCGATGCGGTTACGGTGCCGATGTGGTAACACAATGAACAACGTCGCCAGTCCCGGCCACGTCGTTCACCGGCTGCTGTCCGAACATGGCGTCGAGCGGTTGCAGGATGCGGTAGCCGGGGAGGTCGAGGCAACTGGCCAGGTCGACTGGCCGGAGCCGTGGGATGCGGTTGGGTACACGGAATGCTGGCTCTGCCCGGAATGCAAGCGACTGTATGTCGGGCTCGACGGGCCACATGAGGCGGTCCGAGTGTACGCCCCGGAAACCATCGGGATCGACCCCCAAGACACTTGGTCGGACATGTATATCCTCCCGACCGGGCAGATTTGGCTGGGTCCAACGTCGGCCGAACCCGGCGCTGCGCCGGACCCGGCCACGTGATTTGTTTTCCGTTGCTTGCTGCTTGTCGTTGTCGCGGACTGGTGCCGCGGCTGGGCCGGTGAACGGATTGTTCATCTGCGCGATCTGTGGATCACGTTCATGTACTCCGTGCGATCTGTGGATCAAGCGCTTCTCCGCTACAGCTATTTGTTGCGGTTGCGGAACACCTCGGCCATGAGGTTATCGACCGGGCAGAACTGATCGGTGAGCACGACCCCGGGTTCGCGGTCGGTGAACGGTTTCAGCCGCTCGGCCGGAACCACCGCCGTGTGGAACCGGACCGCGTCGCCCGCAAACCTCGGCGGGAGCACCACGCCCGCCGGGAGCGTCGCCCGCAGGTCGGCGCTCGCCCCGCCCAACACCGCCGCACCCGCGATCAGCCCCGGTTCCGACCGATCGGCCACCCCGCGCTTCAGGGCCGCGAGGCTGAACGGTTTGTCCGAGGCGTAAATCACGAGCACGCGCCGGTTCTGGTTCCACGCATCGGCCGTTTCGTCCTGCGGCGGCGTGTCCGCGGTCAGCAGCACCACGTTCTCCGGCGGGAACGACTGGCGCAGGGTCGCCATCGCCGCTTTCCACAGCTTGCCGTAAGCGATGGAATCGATGATGGTGAGCAGGTACACGCCGTCCTTCTTGAGCGCCGTCTTCACCGCGTCGTTGTACTCCTTCGTCATCAGGTGAGCCGGCACCGAGAGGTCGTTGACCGCGTCCTGAATCACGAGGTCGTAGGTGCCGGGCGCCACCTTTTCCGATACGTACTGGCGCCCGTCCATGTGGATCGCACGCAGGTTGGGGTAGTCCCGCAGCCCCAAGTAGTCGCGTGCAACTTCTGTCACCTTCGGGTCGATCTCGACCACGTCCACCTTCGACTCGGGCATGAGTTCCTGCGCGTACCGCGGGAACGTGTACCCGCCCCCGCCGATCACCAGTGCCTTGGGCTCGGGGGTTTCGGAGCGGGCCAACTGGAGGAACTCCATTTGCGTGTGTTCGTGCGCGTAGTACAGGAACGACGGGTCGTACAGGTTCACCTGAGAGTGGAGGAGGCGATCGAGGTTGAGCCGGCGCACGTACCCGCTCTCGTCCGCGGCGGTCACCCGGATCGTGTAGTAGTTCGATTCGACCGTTGCGACCAGGCCCTCTTCGTTCGCGCTTCGGATGCTCAGGATGAACCCGCCGACCACGCCCCCGAGGACGATGCTGAACAGGTACAGCAGCGGGTTGTTTTCCCACACCTTCGCGACCACCAGGCTCGTGCAGATCAGGACCAGCCCCGCGAGCAACAAGGTGTTCCGCATCCCGAAGGTGGAGAGCAAGAAGTACCCGGTGGCGAACGTCCCGACGATGGCCCCGGCCGTACTCCACGCGTACACGCGGCCCGCGACCCGCCCCACGTGCGCCACGTCGGGCACCGCGAGGCGGATCACTTGCGGCGACACCAACCCCAGGAGGAACATGGGCAGGAAGAACAGGCTAAACGTCCACGCGAGAACCTGTGGGATGGCGTCGAGGTGCTCGAACGTGGTGCTCCGCGAGAGCAGGGCGAAGGCGAGCAGCGCGAGGACCACGGCCCCGGCGGCGCTGCACAGCGTCCAGGCGAGAACGAGCCGCGGGTTGAGGCCCAACTTGGGCTTGTTCACGGCGTCGGCGATCTGCCCGCCGGTGAAGTTCCCCAGCGCGGTCCCGGCGAGCATCACGCCGATGATCCCGGTCCAGGTGAACAGCGACACCCCCAGCGCCTGAGCCAGCATCCGCGACGCGGTGAGTTCCAGTGTCATCCCGCAGAAGCTCGCCAGGAACACGATCAGGTATGCGTGCGTGATGTCGGGGAAGGCGTAGCCCCCATCCGCCCCTGAAGGGAGCGGGGCTGTTTCGGGTGCGCTCGGCGCGGCGGTTGCGCCGCTCGGTTCAGGGGCACCCCTTTCCCCTTGAAGGGCAGGGGGAGGTTGCTGAACCATCACAAGCGCGACACCTGCGAGCACAACCAGCGCCCCGGCCGAGGCCAGCACCAGCGTGTTAATGAAGAACGCCGGGATCAGATAGAACCCGGTCACATAGTTCCCGATGAGGCAGCCGAGGGTGCTGAGCGCGAAGATGAGCCCGGCGACGCGCCCGGTGTGCGCCACGTCCGGCAGCCCGAGCTTGATCGCGAGCGGCGTCAGTAGGCTCAGCACGAACCCGGCCGGGAGGCACAGGAACGCGGCCAGAACCGGAATGCGTGTGGTCAGCGGGATCGACTTGTGCAGCCCCGTGGACGCGAGGATCTGCGGAAAGAGCATCATCCACAGCGCCGCGAGCGCGCCCGAGACGAGCAGCACCGCGAGCGTTTTCGGGGTGGGGTAGCGGTCGGCCAGTCTCCCGCCGAAGGCGTTGCCCAGCGCGATCCCGGTGAGGAACACGCCGATGATCGAGGTCCACGTTTCGAGGCTCGACCCGACGAACGGGCTGAGCAGCCGGCCAGCGACGAGTTGCAACACGAGCAGCGCGGCGTTGGCCAGAAAGATGACGGCCCCGACCCCGACGAGCCTGCCGACGGGGAGCGGGACCGGTGCGGGTGCGGTGCTCATAAAAGGTTAATCAAAGTCCGGTAGTGCGGGTGAGGGGCTGCTCGCAAAGCTACGTTTGAAACCACCCAACGGCCATCGGGTTCCGGGATGAGAGTAGAATTGCGGTAACTCGTACCCGGAGCCCCGTCATGAGTTCGCGCTTCGTCGTCGGTATCGACCTGGGCACAACCAACTGTGCGCTGGCCTACGTAGACACCGGTGCCGGTAAGGACGCGAAGGTCACCCCGTTCCCGATCCCGCAGGTGGTCGCGCAGGGTGCGGTTGAAGAGCGCCCCCTCCTGCCGTCGTTCCTGTACCTGCCCGCCGAGGGCGAGCAGCCCGCCGGGGCGCTGAAGCTGCCCTGGGACGCGAAGCGCGATTACGCGATCGGCGAGTTCGCGCGGGCGTTCGGTTCGCTGGTGCCCACGCGCCTCGTGTCGAGCGCCAAATCGTGGCTGTGCCACCCCGGGGTGGACCGCCGGGCGCCGATCCTGCCGAGCCGCGCGCCGGAAACGGGCG
>DASWYH010001092.1:0-5287 GCA_036405095.1 Gemmata sp.
CGCAGAATGAGTGGCGGGCTCCCGGCACCAGACCCCATCCCAAACTGCGTAACGTCTGAAGGTCTTTTCAGGTGCTTTGCGGGCCGGCATACCAGCGCCCCGCAAAGCACCCCGGGAACCGGCTTTCTCGCGACCGGAGATCGCGAGACGTGCTGTTCGATGACCGCCGCAGGGGATGAACCAACGGGGCGTATCGGTGCTCTCGCGAACGCCGAGCCACGATGCCCCCATGGTCCTCGGTCAGGTACTGTTCCTCAAAGAAGACGTGTGGCGCGCCAGGAGACGCCGAGAACGGCTCGAAACGTGGCGCCTGCGGCTACGACAGCGGGCGCCTGAACACGAACAGGATCACGTCCTGTTCGGCTTCGATGTTGTGGTAGAGCGTGGACGAGACGAGTTCCCACCCGTCGGCGCCGAGGTGGTTCAAGGAGGCTTCGAGGTCGCCCGCGCCGGATTCGTCGCCCAACCCGCGGGTGATGAACTGGGCGGTCGTGTACTGCCATTTCATACGCGCGCTCACTCCGCCGGGTACTGCATCCGCCCGCAACCGGAGCACGTGCGAAAGGCGCCGTTCGTCAGGCTCGAAAAGTGGGCCTCGGTCATGCTGGTGCGGCACGCCTGGCACACGCGGGCTTTCACGCCGGCGAATGCGTCCGGCCCTTTCGCCTTCACCCCGGTGTCGTAGGTTCTCTTCACGTCGGGCGGGAGCGTGGCCTCCGCCTTTGTGAGGTCCGCGGTACACGCCAGTTGATCCGCTTTCATGCCCTCGACGCGCTCCGCGGCCTCGAGTTGGAGTTGTTTGAAATCGGCTTGCGCTTGCGCCCACGTTTGTTCCACGGCCGGGATCGCGGCGGTTTTTTCTTCCAACTCGGTGATGGTGGCGAGGATGGCGTCTTCGAGTTCGCTGACCTTGGCCTTCGCCATCTCGATTTCGTGCTCTTTCGCGGCGTACTCCTTCGGCACCGCGAGGCCGCGCAGTTGCTCGTCGAGCTTCGTGAGGCGGGTCTCGGTCTGTTTGAGCGTCCCCTCGTCCTCGCGCTGTTTGAGCTTCAGTTTCGTGATGCTGTCGTGGTGGTCCTTGTGCGCCTGGCGCGCGGCGTCGAGGTCGTCCTGGTAGCCCTGGAGCACGCGCGGGCCGCGGTCGATCTCGGCCTGGAGGTTACGGAGGTGGACGCGGAGCCGGTGGCACTCGCGGAGAGCGGAAGTTACGGACGACATGAGAGCCCCCTTTGGAGGCATTGTAAGCAACCGGTGGCAGAAGAGAACCGACCCCCGGGGGGCCAAAGGGGCGCCTCCAAGGGGGCGGTTCTCTTCTGATCTCCTCGGGCCCTCACGTCTTGGCGTTTTTCAGCCCGTCCAGGAAGCCTTCGAGCTGGCGGCTCCGCACCGGGTGCTGGAGCTTGCGAACCGCCTTCGCTTCGATCTGGCGGACGCGCTCGCGGGTCACCTTGAAGATGCGGCCCACCTCTTCGAGCGTGTACGTGTACCCGTCGCCGAGCCCGTACCGCAACTTGATGATCTCGCGCTCGCGGTAGGTGAGCGTCTTCAGCACGCCCTCGATCTTGTCCTTGAGCATCTCGTTGGTTGCGGCGTTGACCGGGCTCTCGACCGAGTTGTCTTCGATGAAGTCGCCGAAGTACGAGTCCTCGCTCTCGCCGACGGGCCGGTCGAGGCTGATCGGCTGGCGGCTGATCTTCAGCACCCGCTTGCACTCCTCGTAGGAGATCTTCGCGGCGTCGGCGGTCTCCTGAACGGTCGGCTCGCGGCCCAACTCCTGGAGCAGTTGCTTCGAGACGTTGCGGAGCTTCGACATCGTCTCGATCATGTGAACCGGGATGCGGATCGTGCGCGCCTGGTCCGCGATGGCGCGGGTGATGGCCTGCCGGATCCACCACGTCGCGTAGGTGCTGAACTTGAACCCCCGGCGGTGCTCGTACTTGTCCACCGCGCGCATGAGGCCGGTGTTGCCCTCCTGGATCAGGTCGAGGAACGAGAGGCCGCGGTTGCGGTACTTCTTCGCGATCGACACGACGAGCCGCAGGTTGCCGCCGGAGAGGTCGCGCTTCGCCTGCTCGTACTCGGTGAACCGCTGCTTCATGATGCCCACCCGCTTGCGCAGGCTGGTGGGCTCTTCGAGCGTGATGAGCATCAGGTCCTGGAGCTCTTTCTCCAGGTTGGCGCGCTCCTCCTTCGCGGTGCGGTTGCCCTTCAGGGTCTCGATTTCGGCTTCGAGCTCGTCCATGCGCTGGGAGATCTGCTCCAGCTTCTTCATCAGCGGCTGCACCTTTTGGGTGCGGATCGACAGCTCCTCGACGAGCGTGACGGTCTTCCGCCGGCGGAGCCGCAGGCGCTCGCGGATGGTCTCCCGCTCCTCGGCGGGCGTGCGCTCGTCGCTCAGGCGCTGGAAGTCTTCGACGTTGCCCTCCATCAGCGGTTCGAGGGTCCGCAGGTTGTGCGGCATCCGCTGGAGGATCTTGTCCTTTTCGAGGTTCTCCGTCTGCGACACCTTGATGGTGCGGTCGAACGGGAGGTCGCCGGTGTGGACCCGTTTGAGGGTCTCGACCACCTGGCGCATCGCGTAATCGCACTCCAGCACCTTGCGGCGGAACCGGCGGCGGGTCAGCTCGATCTTCATCGCGAGCGACACCTCCTGTTTCCGGTTCAGGAGCTCGATCTGGCCCATCTGCGTGAGGTACATGCGGACGGGGTCGTCGATGTGCCGGCCGTCGCCGTCGGAGTCCTCGAAGGCCGACGCCTCCGGGTCCGCGATGGCCGCGTCCGCGACCGCGACCGGCACGTCCTCGACCTCGTCGTCGCCATCGATGAGGCTGATCCCGTGGTGGTCGAGGTACTCGGTGATCTCGGCCAGCCGGTCCGGCTCGGACATTTCGGGCAGCGCCTGGTTCACCTCGTCGAAGGTGAGCGACCCGGACTGCTTGCCCTTTTCGATGAGCGCCTTGATGGCCTCGTCGTTCTTCCAGTCCATCCGAACCCCTCCCACGCTGGTCGTCCGCTTCGGGCCGTCATGGCCGCTGCGGCGGGTGGTTCTGAAACTCGTGGTCGAAACCTGTTGTCCCGGTGCGGGCGCGGCGCCCGTGTTCGTTACGCCGCCGGCGTCGTCGCCTGCTGGTCGCCCTGGTCGGTGGTCGTTTTGCTCGGGCGCTTCTGCGTCTGCTGAATGCGCCGGAGCAGCTCGATCGCCTCTTCGTCGCTCGCGCTCGACAGCCGTTCCTTGGCCTGGTGGGCCTCGGCTTCGGCCTTCATTTCGGCGAACCGCTTGAGCAGCCGGGCCAGCCACTGCTCGCGGTCCTGCATCTGCTGGCCGACGAACTGGAGCTTCTGGGCCACCTCGAACAGGTCCGGCCGGTCGGCGAGCCGCTCGCGGAGGCTCTCCAGGTCGGGCACCGCGCCGGCGGCCTGCGCGCCGTACAGCTCCGTGAGGAGGCGCCGGAGCCCCGTGTGGGTGAGCTCGTCGGGCGCCAGTTGCGCGGACGCGGTCGGCACCAACAGCGGGTCCCCGAGCAGGAGTTCCACCAACTGCCGCTCGGCCGCCGCGGCGGGGCCGGCCTTGGGCGCCCCGCGGGGGCGCTCGGTCGTGGGCAGGATCGTGTCCGGGCGCACGGTCACCGTCGGGCGCGCGTCGCGGTTCAGCTCGCGCTCTTTCTGTTGCGCCTCGCGCTCCTTCTGTTCGTGCAGCTTGCGCAGCTCGCCGAACCGCGCCCACACTGTTTCTTGCTTCGACCCGAGCCGGTGCGCGATCCGGGTGATGATCAACTCGCGCTTCATCTGGGCCGCCGCGCCGGGCACCGCGGGGGCCGAGGCCATGACACCGAGGATGTCGTCCGTGATCCGTTCCTTCGCTTTGATCGAGGGCACCGGATCGCGTTCGAGCAACTTGTTCAGTTTAAAATCTAACGCATCCGCGGCGGATGTCAGTACCTCTTTGAAGGTTTCGATCCCGTCGGGCTTCACCAGCAGGTCGCACGGGTCGAGCCCGTCGGGCAGGGTGGCGACCGCGAGTTCCACGTCCTGCGACACGAACATTTCCAGCGCCCGGTCGACGCCCGCGAACCCGCCGGCGTCGGCGTCGTACAGCAGCACCACCTTCGGCGCGTACCGCCGGAGCTGGGCGACGTGTTTGGCGTTCAGCGCGGTGCCCATCGTGGCCACCACCTGCGGGACGCCGCACTGGTGCGCCATCATCACGTCCGTGTAGCCCTCGACCACGGCGAGGTAGCCGGCGTTGGCGTGGCGGGCGACATCGAGCCCGTACAGCAGCTCGCTCTTGTGAAATAGGGGCGTTTCCGCAGAGTTGTAGTACTTCGGTCCGCGGGCGGCCAAAGGGTTGTTCGGCATGATCCGCCCGCCGAACCCGACCACCTGCCCGCGCACGTCCCTGATCGGGAACATGACCCGGTCGCGGAACCGGTCGTAGTGCCCCCTCTGGCCCTCGCGGGTCGCGATCAGGCCCACCTCGACCAACACGTCGGTCGGAATGCCCTCGGCGACCGCGAGCTTCACCAGCCAGTCGCCGTTGATGGGGGCGAAGCCGATCCCGAAGTCGCGGACGGTCTTCCCGGAGAGCTTCCGCGAGCCCATGTACTTGCGGGCCTCTTCGCCCGCGTCGCCTTCGAGGTACTGGTACGCGTACTTGGCCTGCGCCCAGCGCATGACCTCGAGCAGCCGCGTCCGGTGGTGGTCCTGGGGCGATTGTTGCTCGTCGAGCTTGATTCCGGCCTTCGCCGCGAGTATGGCCCGGGCCTCTTTGAACCCGACCTTCTCTTGGTGCATCGTGAAGGAGAACACGTCCCCGTGTGCGCCACACGACCAGCACTTGTACCGCTGGCGCTGCGGGTCGATGTCGAGGGACGGGCGGGTGTCGTTGTGGAACGGGCAGACGGCCTTGAAGGTCTTGCCGGCCGGCGTGACGTTGATGTACGAACCGACCACGGCGACGATGTCGCTGGCGGCTTTGATCTGTTTGGTAAGCTCCACCGGGTCGGACGGCACGTTACACCTGCGGATAACCGGCCTGTCGCCCTCTTGTCCTCGCCCCTCTTGTCCTCTGTGCTGAGCCGCACTCGGGACGGTACGCGCGGGCACCGGCGGAAGGTCGCGGGTGTTGCGGTTACGGGGTCTGGAAGAGAACGGGATTCCGGTGCTGTTATTGGGTCCGCGGTCGGTCGGCCTTGGCGATCGTCGAGTTGTCCTTTAAACCCCGCGCTGGTGGAGCATAGCGAATCGGCAGTTAGGGGCTTGAACGAGTCAAGCGGGTGCCGGGTAGGTC
>DASWYH010001093.1:0-2160 GCA_036405095.1 Gemmata sp.
GAGGTGGCGGTTCACCGCGCCGTGCGCCTGATGCTCGTCGAGGTCCAGCGGGCGACGGCCACCGGGCGCGACATCATATGCGACGGGCGCGACCAGGGTTCGTTCGTGTTCCCGCTCGCGGAGTGCAAGTTTTTTTTGGTCGCCGACCCCCGTGTCCGGGCCGAGCGCCGGGCCGCAGAACTGAGCGCCAAAGGCGCGCCAGTGACCGCCGCCGAGGTGCTGAAAGATCAGGAGGAGCGGGACCGCCGCGACTCCAGCCGCGAACTCGCCCCGATGGCCCCCGCACCGGACGCGATGGTGGTTGATACAACACTCCTGACCACGCACGAAGTGATCGAGCGGTTGGAGAACATCGTTCGCGGCCTGCGCTCGTGCCCGCGGCGCCGCTAACGGCACCGAGCAGAAAGCACCTCTGGCCATGCCGGACCGGCCGAATTTCGTTGGGCGCATGTGGTACGACACCGTGTTCTGGTCGTCGTTCACGGTCTTCACCTTCGGGTTCAGCATCCGGCGCCGCGGGTGGGCGAACATGCCCCGCACCGGCCCCGTCCTGGTCCTGGCCAACCACCAGTCGATGTTCGACCCGGTGATGGTGGGGCTGTCGTCCCGGCGCTACCTCTCCTACCTCGCGCGCCAGACGCTGTTCGAGCAGCGCGGGCTGGCGCCGCTGATCCGGAGCCTGAACGCGATCCCGATCGACCGCAACATGGGCAAGGACGGGATCCAGGCCGTGTTGAACGGGCTCGCGCAGGGGCAAGCGGTCCTCATGTTCCCCGAGGGCGAGCGCACCCACGACGGCGCGGTTCACCCGCTGAAGCCCGGCGTGTCGCTGCTCATCAAGCGGGTGAACTGTCCGATCGTGCCCGTGGGGATCGCGGGGGCGTTCGATGCGTGGTCACGGTTCAGGAAGGTGCCGAAGCTCGCGCCGCTGTTCTTACCGCCCGAACCGGGCACGATCTCGATTTCCATAGGCGAACCGATCGACCCGGCGCGATACAAGGACATGAAGCGCGAGGCGATGCTCGGTGACCTGCACCGCGCACTGGTCGCGCAGCACGCCGAGGCCGAGCGCGTGCGGCGGAAGTGAACCCGATCGGTCCGCTGACCACTTGGAGCTACGCGACCCGGTATCCGCGGGCAGCGCGGGGTATTGTTCCGACGAGTGGCCCCCGCCCTGCCCTCCCGTACCCGCGCCCGCGCTCTCAATTGGGATTGCCCATCCTCTGGTTACGGGGGTAAACCGGTACATCTAAACGCCCCACACGCGGAGTCCGTAACATGGAAGCGCCACGAGCCGTTTCGGTGGGATCGTACACAGTCGGCGCCGGGCACCCGCTCCTGTGGATCTGCGGGCCGTGTGTGATCGAGTCGCACGACCTCACCCTGCGGATCGCGGAAACGCTCAAAGGGTACGCCGACAAGTTGGACCTTCCGTTGGTGTTCAAGGCGTCTTTCGACAAGGCGAACCGGAGCTCGGGTAGGTCGTTCCGCGGTCCGGGGCTTGACGAGGGGCTGAAAACGCTCGACGCGGTGAAACGCGCCACCGGGTTGCCGGTGACCACCGACATCCACGAGTGCGGGCAGGCGGCCCCGGCGGCGGAAGTGTGCGATATCCTTCAGGTGCCCGCGTTCCTCGCGCGCCAAACCGACCTCCTCGAAGCGTGCGGGCGCACCGGGCGGGTCGTCAATGTCAAGAAGGGGCAGTTTATGGCCCCGTGGGATATGAAGAACGTGGTCGCCAAGCTCGCGGAGTTCGGCACCGGGAACGTGCTGCTCACCGAGCGCGGCACCACCTTCGGCTACGGAATGCTGGTCAACGACATGCGCGCGGTGCCGTGGATGCAAGAAACCGGCGCGCCGGTGATCTTCGACGCCACCCACAGCGTACAGAAACCAGGGGCGCTCGGTGACCGCACCGGGGGCGACCGGCGAATGGTGCCGGTCCTGACCCGGGCCGCGATCGCCGTCGGGTGCGACGGGGTGTTTCTCGAAACGCACCCTGACCCGGACGCGGCCAAGAGCGACGGGCCGAACATGCTCCCCCTCGGGGAGCTACCCGACCTCTTGGCGGAGGCCCTCCGCATCCGCGCCGCCCTGCGCCGCCCGACCTGAGCCACTGCCACACGAGCCGACCGCATGACCCCCAGCGAACGCCCGCCC
>DASWYH010001094.1:0-7232 GCA_036405095.1 Gemmata sp.
GGCGCGCCCGTGGGTGCCCAAAATCCGATCGCGGGCGGGCGGTTCGGTGTGCCGGCCGGGTGCGTCATTGCGTGCGTGTGCGCAGTGGGATTGGCGAACGGTACAGCTTATGGGATACGGGTTTTCGGCTCGCGCGAACAGTGGTCGAGGGCGGCGCGCGTGGCACCCGATGTGCCAAGAGACCCGGTCCAGAATTGAGATACGATTTCCGCGCCTTCGCACCAACCGCCGGGTGCCGCCGCTGCGGCGGCGCGAGCTGTGGGGAGCAACTCCAGTGGCTTCAAGTGTCCCGTGCCTGGGTCCCGCAGTCGGGGGCACGGTGCCATAGGCCGCCCGCCTTCGGCACGCACGAGCGGGATCCCTGTGCGGCTGGTGCAAGGGCGCCCACGCGCCCGTAACCTGTATCCGAGACGACTGTGGCGGCCGGGCTCACCTTGCAAAAGCGCCCCTCTTACGGGGTCCGTGTCTGAGTTCAGGGGTGCTTTCGCCGGGAGCGGCCCCCCAGGAGTTCATCATGCTCGACCAGCGTGCCCTTCTCGCCGCGATCAGCGCGCACCCGGCCGAGGACACCCCGCGCCTCGCCTTCGCCGACTGGCTCGACGAACACGCCGACACGTTCCCGCTCGCCCAGGACGTGCGCGCCCGGGCGCGGTTCATCCGCGACGACATCGCGATGTCCGCGCGCGACGAGTACGACCCGGCCCGGCTCCGCTGGGAACTCATCGAGAAGCCGCGCCGCGAGCGCGAGCCGTGGGTGGGTGCCACCCACACGCCCGAGGTGCTGGCGCCCGAGCGCAGCGGCGGGCTGCTGCGGCGCGGGTTCCCGTGGTGGGTCCGGCTCCGCCCGAGTGAGTTCCTCGCGAACGCGGACCGCGCGCTGATCCAGGCGCCCGGCGGCTCGCTCTCGTTCACGTACCCCGATGCCCAGTGGGACGCGCTCGCGCGGTCCCCGCACCTGGCCCGGCTCGGTGGGCTGCACGTGCGCCAGACGCAACTGGACCCGCGGGCGCTCCGGGGGCTCGTGGAGTCGCCGCACGCCACCGGGATCGAGTGGCTCAGCGCGGGGCAGGGCGGGCTGACCGCCCCCGCGCTCCCGGTGCTGGCCCAGTCGCCGCTCCTGGCCCGGCTCACGCGCCTCGACCTCGACGGGCGCCCGGGGGCCGGGGGCGCGTTCGTTAACAGCTTCGCCCAAGTGCGCGGCCCGGTGCGGCTGCGCGAGCTGGGGCTCGTCGAGGCCGAGCTGTCCGGCGCGCACCTGCAACGGCTCCTCACCTCGACCGCCTCCGAGACCATCGAGCGGTTGCTGCTCGCGGGCAACCGGTTCGGGCTCGCCGGGCACGAGGCCATCGCCCGGTTGCCGCTCGACCGGCTGCGCAAGCTCGACCTGAGCGAAACCGCGCCCGGGGCGGAAGGGTTCCGGCTGCTGTGCACGTCGTTCACGTTGAGCCGATTGGAGCGGCTCGGGTACCGGCGCAACAACGTGAACGGGGCGCTGATGGCGGAACTCGCCGCGTGCCACGAGGTGAGCAACCTGCGCGTCCTCGACCTCGCGTCGAACGCGATCGGCAACGCGGGCGCGGGCGCGCTCGCCCGGTCCCCGCACTTCGCCGGGCTGCTGTACCTCAACCTCGCGTACTGCATGATCGGCGACGCAGGGGCACTGGCCCTGCTGGAGTCGTCGCTCGCGGAAAGTTTGGTGCTGCTGGACCTGACCGGGGCGCCCGCATCGGCCGAAACGCTGGGGCTGCTCAAAGCCAAGATGGGCGACCGCGTGCGCCTGTAGCCCGCGCCGTAAAATGCCCCCATGTCCGACCGCGACGCACTCCTGAGCGCCATCTGCGCGCAGCCCGACGAGGACACCCCGCGGCTCGTGTTCGCCGACTACCTGGAGGAGCACGACGAGGCCGCCCGCGCCGCGTTCGTCCGCGACCAGGTGCAGCTCGCGCGGACGCCGCCGTGGGAACCGTTCGCCGTGCGGTGCCGGTGGCGCAGCCCGGACGGGCTGAATGGCGCGGGGTTCCGATCCACGCTCCCCAAGCTCGACGGTTCGGCCGTCGAGTGGGCAGCGGAGCCGTTCCGGCGCGGGTTCGGGTGGTGGTTGAAGGTCCGTACCGTGGCGCTCTGGGATGCCCTGGCGGCCCCGCTGTTCGAGCGCCAGCCGATCGGGAAGCTCGCGTTCTGGAACACCACGACCCTCGACGACTGGCGCCGGGTCGCCGCGTCGGGGCCGGTGAGGCACTTCCGCGAGGTCGCGTTCAACGCGAGCCCCATCGAGCCGCTGTTCGCACTGCGCGACGCGCCGGGCGCGGCCGGGATCACCGACCTGTACTTCGTGCGCGCGAGCGGGGCCGGGATGCCCGAGGTGATTGAAGACCTCTTCCGCTCGCACCTGGGGCAGGTGGTTCGCGGGCTGCACTTTCACATGGGGTACGAGTCGCTCGACGCACTGGTGGACGCACTCAACACCGGCGGGCCGCTCGCCCGGCTCGCGTTTTCCTCAATGGGCATCACCGGAAGCCACCTGCGACGGCTGTTCGACGGGCCGAGCGCGAGCGAACTGACGGAACTGCACTTCACGCAAGAACTGCTTGAGAGCGATGGCCTGCGGGTGCTAGCCGAAGCGCTTCCGCGCACCACTCGCGATCTCACGTTGGTGGGCATCGGGACGCGCCGCACCGACGGGTTGGAGGCGCTCGCCCGGAGCGACCGGTTCGCAGGGCTGCGCCGGCTCAACCTGAGCAGCAACCCGCTCACCCCGCGCGCGGTGAAGGTGCTCGCACTGTCGCACGCGCTCGGCGCGCTCCGCGCGCTCGACCTGACCAACTGCCACATCGGCGACAAGGGACTGCGCCACGTCACCCAGGCGAAGTGGTGGCACGGGCTGGTCGAGGTGAACCTGCGGGGCAACTCGTTCTCGCCTGCCGGGGTGAAGCACCTGTTGAACGCCCCGGTGCCGCCGGACCTCGCCGCGCTCGTGATCGAGCGCCACACGCTCGGCCCCGAGGGCCGCGCTGCGCTGGTGCAGAAGTTCGGCCCCGCCGCGGTGTTCGTCGCGAGCGAGCCGCCCGGTTGACGCGGCGCCCGCCGTTCGCGAGCATGACGACATGGGCATGAGCATGAAGAAGTTCGCGGCGCTCGTCCGGCGGGCCATCGAGTCGCTCCCGGAGGAGATCAAGCGGCACCTCGAAAACGTCGTCGTGGACATCGAGGAGGAGCCGTCGGACGAGTTCCTGCGCGAGGCCGGTTTTACGGACGAAGAAATCGAGGCCGGGGAATCGCTGTACGGTTACTTCATGCCAATGGAGGGCGTGGCCGCGAGCGAGATGCTGGAGAACCCGAACCGGATCATCATCTTCCGCAACCCGCTCGAAGACGACTTCCCCGACCCGCGGGAGCTGCGGATCGAGATCCGCAAGACCGTGATTCACGAGATCGCCCACCACTTCGGCTGGTCCGACCGCGACCTGGAACGGTTCGACGACAACCCGGACCCCTTCGGCGCTTGAGCGCCCGCGAGTTCCCCTTGTTCCACCTCTGCGCGCACGATTATCTTCCGGCCACTGTCTTCCGCCGGTGCGCTTCCACGGAGGGAACATGCGCGCGCGACTCCTGTTCGTTTCGTTCGGTCTGCTGGTCGGTGCCTGCGGCGCGGGGGCCGAACCCCCAGTTCCGCCCCCGCCCCTCCCGGCCCCGGAGGAACTGCTCCGGCCGAACGCGCGCCCGCCGGCCCCCAAATCGGTCGATCTGCTGATCCGTGAACTGGAACAGCTCCGGACCCAAAAGGCCGAACTGGAGAAACACGAGCGCGAGCTGCTCACCGCGCTCCGCGCCCGGCTCCAGGAGCAGGCGAACCAACTGCAAAAGTTGGGCGTCGCTCAGCCGGCGCCGGCCCCGTCCGAACCGGACCGCGTCGGCCGCATCATCATTGAAGGCAACGCCAAGACATCCGACCGGAAGATACTCGCGCAGGTGGACCTGCGCCCGGGGCAGATCCTGCGCTACCCGGCGCTCGAAGAGGCGCGGGCGAAACTCGAAAAGGCCGGGTTCCGTGGCGCCACGGTCGAGGCGCTGCCAAACGAGTTCGACAGCTCGTTCAAAGACATTCGCGTGCGAATCATTGAGAAGGGCCGCTGAGCGCGTTCGCCTTGCACCTCTTCGCCCCTTCCGCTATTCCCCGGCGGACGTAGTTTCCCGTAGCCGGGGTTCGTGCGATGCCGCTGCCGGTGGCCCTCACCCTCACCGATGTCACCGTGCGCTTCGCCGAGCGGGTCGCGCTCGCGGGCGTGTCCCTCGACGTGCGCCGCGGCGAGATCGTCGGCCTGTTGGGGCCGAACGGGTCCGGCAAGAGCACCACGCTCGCGGTCGCCGCGGGCACCCTCGACCCCACCAGCGGTTGCGTCACGGTCGAAGGGAGAACCCGGGCCGCGGGCCCCAGCGCGTTCGCGCTCCGGGTGGGGCTGGTGCCACAGGAACCGGCCCTTTATGACGAATTCACGGCCGCCGAGAACCTGAACTTCTTTGGTCAGTTGTACGGCCTCTCGGGGGGCGACCTGCGCCGGCGGGTGGCGCGCACGCTCGCCCGGGTGAAGCTCACCGACCGCGCGGGGCACCGCGTTTCGACCTTCTCCGGCGGGATGAAGCAGCGCCTGAACCTCGCCGCGGCGCTCCTGCACGACCCGCCCGTTCTGCTGCTCGACGAGCCGACCGCGGCCCTCGACCCGGCCAGCCGCGATGCCCTCTTCGCCAACCTCACGCGGCTGCGCGACGACGGGCACGCGGTGCTCCTCACCACGCACCACCTCGACGAGGCCGAAGCCGGGTGCGACCGGGTCGCGGTGCTCGGAGCCGGGAAGCTGGTCGCCAGCGGCGCGCCGGCGGACCTGCTCCGCGCGCGGCCCGCCGACCGCGCGGTCCTGTACGGGCACCTGCGGGCGCGCCCACCGAAGTACCTGGAGCGGGCCATCAAGCAGCGCCTCGGCGCGGGCACGAAGCTCGAAATCACCGGGCGCCGGCTGCGCCTCTCGGCCGGCACGAGCGAGCGCCTCGGCGCGGCCCTCGCGACGCTCCTGGCCGAAGGGCTGGAGCTGGAAGCGTACCGCACCCCGGCCGGGTCACTGGAGCGGGCGCTGCGCCCGGAAAACTGCGCCACGGGAGAAGGGGTGTGACGAGCAACCTGGGCCTCGCGCTCGCACTCGCGCGCAAAGACTGGCGCCTCTTCTGGGCCGACCGCCGGGCCGCGCTGATGTGCTTCGTCGTGCCGGTCGTGCTCGCCGCCGCGTTCGGAACCATCTTCGACCGGTCCGCGTCCCGCGCGCCCCGGGTGCGCGTCCTGGTGGTGGTCGAGGACGCCGGTCCGTTCACTCGCCAGGTGGCGAACGAGCTGCTCGCGTCCCCGCGGTTCGACGCGCAGGAAACGCCCCTCGCGGAAGCCCGGGTCGCGGTCGCGGATAAGAAAGCGGTCGCGGTGGTGCTGCCCGCCGGCTTCGAGCGGCTCAAGCTCTGGCAGCCCGGCGTCACGACCGAGCGCCCGGAGCTGGGGCTCCTCCACCACCCGAACGCGACGGCCGAGCGCCAGCTCGTCGAAGGGGCCGTTACCGAGTGCGTGATGAAACAGGTGACGCGCGAAGCGTTCAGTGATGTCATCACGGGTGACGAACCCATCGCCCCGCCGTTCAAGATCGAGCCCCGGGACGTTTCGCCCCACCCGGGCGCGCAGTTCAACTCTTACGCGCACAGCTTCTGCGGGATGACGCTCCAGTACCTGCTGTTCTGGGGCATGGAGAGCGGCCTGTTGCTGCTCCGCGAGCGCCAGCGGGCGGTGTGGGCGCGGGTCCGGGCCGCGGCCGTTCCGCTCGGGTGCGTGATCGCCGGCAAGGCGCTCGCCACGGGACTCGTTGCGCTGCTGCAAGTGCTTTGCACGTTCGGGGTGGGCTACCTCGCGTTCGGGGTGAAAATCGGCGGCTCGCTGATCGGTTTCGCGCTGCTCGCGGTCACCGTGTGCGCGCTCGCGTCCGCAACGGGCTTGCTCGTCGCGGCCGTCGGCGGGACCGAAGCGCGGGCGCGGAACGTGAGCATCCTTGTGATCCTCGGCGTGTCGATGCTGGGCGGGCTGTGGGTGCCGGCGTTCCTGCTCCCGGCGTGGGCGCGGGATCTGTCCCTGGCGCTCCCGACGACGTGGGCGCTCCGGGGCTTCGAGACGGTCACCTGGCAGGGGGGCGGGTTCTGGGCCGCGCTCCCGAGTGCCGCCGCCGTTGCCGGGTTCGCGGTCGCGCTGCTCGCGGTCGCGGCGCTCAAGCTCAAACGCGCCGAGCGCGGGGTGCGCCAGGGGAAGGCGTAAGGGCACCGGGCCGAAGGGCGTAACGCGCTGGCGCGCACGAGCGATGGTGGCTTTTATTCGAAGCTCTCAAGAGGCGAACGCATGAAACGTGTGATGTGGGCCGTTTTGATCGCCGCCGCCACCGCCGTGTCGCTCGGCGCGCAGCCCGCGGCCCCCGCGCCGAAGGTCGTGGAGCTGGCGCTTGAGGATCAGTTCGAGCGGAAAACCGACCTCGCGGACCTCCGCGGGAACGTGGTCGTGATGGTGTTCGGGGACCGCAAGGGGACCGACCCGTGCCGGGCGCTCGGCGCGCAGCTCCACGTGTACTGGCACCCGGGCGCCAAGGACCAGCCGCCCGCGAAGGCCCAAGCGGCACCGGTCGCGGCGCTCGCCGGGTTGAAGCCGGGACAGGTCTCGCCGAACGTGATCGTGGTCCCGGTCGCGTGCTGCGGGAAGGTGCCCGCTGCCATCCGCCCCGCGATCACCAAGGGCGTCGCCAAGGGCTCGCCGGACGTGGTGGTGTGGCTCGACTTCGCCGACAAGATGAAGGACCGGTTCGGCCTGACGGCGGGCGAAACCAACCTCGTGGTGATCGACACCGCCGGCCGGCTCCGGCTCAAGATCAACGGCAACCTCGATCAGGCTGCAATGGACAAGCTCGTGAGGACCGTGCAAGAGGTGCGGTACGAAGCCGTTCGGTGAGCCCAAAGCCGACTGCCCGAAAGTCGCAAGATCAACTCTTCCAACCCAAAGGCCGGGGATGCGGAGCTGGGCCAAGCGCTTGCACCCGGGCTGCCGTCGGATGAGCGGGCTTTCGGGCGCGGTCTCGTCGCCAACGACCGAACCCGTGGCCGCGACGCGGTCGCGGGTGCGGTCGTCGCAGCGCCTCATCCGATCAATCCGCCTTGGGGCGGGA
>DASWYH010001095.1:0-5028 GCA_036405095.1 Gemmata sp.
ACGTACCACTTCCACATGGCCTGGGCTTACGATTTGGATGTGCTGGCGATCAAGCGGGTCAAGGCGGACGAGGAGCTCCAGGCCGCCCGCAAGCTCGGGCTCACAGCCGATGACCTGCACCCGATCGAGTTCGACAAGTACAAGGCACTTTTAGGCCGGTACAACCTGAAGATGCGGTAGGTCGGGTTTCGCGGCGAATTTTCGCCCCCGAACAATAAAACGCCCCGGCCCCGGACCTCTGTTGAGGTCCGGGGCCGGGGCGTTTATTGCCACCTCACGATGAGTTTCCCCTCTGCGCGGGCGCGGCGCTCGATGTATCGGAGGCCCAGCCGGGCCGCGGAGATGAACACCACCGCCAGCGCGCCCAGCGCGCCCAATTCGGCCCACACAGCGA
The DNA here is from genome assembly GCA_036405095.1 of Gemmata sp. GTDB lineage: Bacteria > Planctomycetota > Planctomycetia > Gemmatales > Gemmataceae > Gemmata. The sequence goes on from DASWYH010001095.1 coordinate 395, forward strand.
ACAGGCCCGGCGTGTGGAACAGCACCTGCCGCATCGCATCCATTCCCAGCGTGAGTGGGATCACGCTCGCGAACAGCGCGAGCGCGCGGGGGAGCATGTTCAGGATCACGTTCACGGGAAAGTTGGTCCCGCTCAGCAGGTAAATTGGCTCCTGCAAAAGGGCGATGAGGTGCCACGCCTCGCGGCCCCAGAGGAGGAACAGCGACGCGAACATCATCCCCAGCCCGTACAGCGCCGCGAGCGTGACCAGCAGCCCCAGCACCAGGAGCCACCAACTGGTCGGCTCAAGCGGCACATCGAAGAGGAGCACGCCCGCGGCGGTGATGGCCGCGGCGCGGAGGGTGGTGGTGAGCATCCCGCCCAGCGCCATGCCGGTGAGGATCGCCGTCATCGGGGCCGGCGACATGACGTAGAGTTCGAGGTTCCCGGAGTCGCGCTCCCAGTACAGTTGCGCGCCCAGCCCCCACAGCACGTTGAGCCAGAACGTGGTCATTGCCGCACCGAGCACGAGCACCCCCGTGTATTCCGGGGGCGCCTGCATCGCGCGGTACGCATAGGCGAACGCGGACACCGCGAGCACCGGCAGCACGGTCTCCTGGATCATCCACGAGTTGTTGCGGAACAGCCACGCCACGCGCGGGTACGTCCGCGCCTGCGCGGCCTGGAAGAACAGCTTGAAAGACGACATGGGAACGCGCTCGTGGGTCCGTTCCGGTTCGCCCTGCGGCGCCCGGGGTTCGTCCCTCTTCGCAAGGGAGGGGCGTAAAAAATCGCTGCCCGGTTCGATCAACCGGGCGGGGCCGCGCCCGCGCTGTCGTTGAGCCCGTGCCCGACCAGTTCGATGAACACGTCTTCGAGCGTCGGTTCCACTTTCTTCATGGTGAGGATGCGCCCGCCGGCCGTGACCAGTCCCTGCACCACCGCGCCGATCGCCGGCTCGTCCGTCAGCGCAACTTTCAACTCGACGGTCGTGGGCGTTGTGGTGGCGGTCACCTGGTGGACGCCGGGGAGGGCGCCCACGGCGCCCCAGGCGCCGGCCCCCGGCGCGAGGCTCAGTTCATAGATCGGGTACTTCTGAACCTGCCGCTTCAGGTTCGCGGGGGTGTCGCACGCGAGCACCTTGCCCCGGTCGATGATCGCGAGCCGGTCGCACAGCTCATCGGCCTCGGCCATGTAGTGCGTCGTGAGCAGCAGCGTGCGCGCGGGCCGCTCCCTGATCCAGTCGCGCACGAAGGCGCGGATCGCGCGGGCGCTGGTCACGTCCAGCCCGAGCGTCGGTTCGTCGAGGAAGAGGATCTTGGGGTCGGTGATGAACCCGCGACAGAAGTTCATCTTTTGTCGCTGCCCGGTCGATAAATGGCTGATGCGGCTCGCGGCTTTGTCGGATAAGCCGACCACGCCGAGCATCTTGTCGATGCGCTCTTCGGCGACCTTGGTGGGGACGCCGTAGATGCGGGCGAACAGCCACAGGTTTTCGCGCACGTTGAGGATGCCGTACCCGCTGGACTCACCGCCCGACACCATGTTGATGCGCGGCCGGACCAGATCGGCTTCGGTGCTCACATCGAGGCCGTCGACCCGTGCGGTTCCCGCGGACGGCGCCAGAAGGGTGGTGAGGATCTTGATGAGGGTCGTTTTCCCGGCCCCGTTCGGGCCGAGGAGCCCGAACAGTTCACCGGGGCGGACCTCAAGGGACACCCGGTCAAGCGCCACGAACTCACGGGACTCATCGGCTTCGGTCTGGGTTCGCGACCACCACCAGCGCCGCTTGCGGGGCTTGCGGTACGTGCGGGTCAGTCCTTCGGTGCGGATTGCCGGCGGTTCCATGAACCCATTCTACGTCCGGCGGTGCCGGTCAGGGAGCGGTGGCAAGATGGGGAACCCGATCCAGTATGTGAGCCGCGCCCGGTCAGTCCGGTCGCGCCCGAGGGCCCCTGACACGAAACGGGTGACGAGGTGCAAGAGGCACTTCACATGGACCGTATGCGGGCGCTAAACTGCTCCATCGTCCAGCGAACAAGTGGGTGAAGCGATCTTGACCGCAGTTCGCGACACCGCTATACGCCCGAACGTTCGGCAACCCCCGACCCGAACCTCGCACAACTCAGGTGACCTGATGCTCCGACGCGCGCTCTCGCCCGCGCTTCAGGTGGAACGGCTGGAGGACCGGTTCAACCCGGCCGGTTCCGTCATCCCCGCTGGTGAATTCAACTGGACCCAGTACAGCCCCACGGGCGAACTGGGCCAGTTGCTTTGGAACGGCGGGAACCTCGTGTACCAGTCGCGCGTGGCCGGGACGTGGAGCGCCGAAACGGTGGCCGCGTCCGGCACGTTCACCGCGGCCCAGTACGACTCCACCGACGCGGTGCAGAAGGCGTCGCAAACGGCGCAGCTCGTGTTCACTTCCGATGGCACCCCACACGCGCTGCTTTTGGAAAAGGTGTGGAACGGGTCCGCGGGCCAGTACCAGACCCTGATCCAGCACTACGCGCGCACCTCCGCCGGGTGGCAGAAGGTGGAAACCATTACTCCGGGGTGGCTCAGCAAGTGGGGGCCGAACAACCTGGTCGCGGAAGCGGGGGCGAACAACTCGATCCACCTGATCTTCACCGAGACCAACGTCGCGGCCACGGGCGTCGGCAGCTTCGGTAGCGGCCAGCTCATGTACGCCACCAACGCGGGCGGCGCGTGGGGGTTCGCCAAGATCGCGGACACCGCGGACCTGAGCCAGGACGTGTGGTTCACGGGCGGGCGGTGGACCCCGCGGTTCCTGTCGCTGGCGGTCGATTCGACCAACGCCGCGCACGTCACGTACACGCCCGAGTTCTACATCGCGGGTGCGTTCTCCACGGTCAACAGCACCCTGATGTACGCCACCAACAAGAGCGGGGCGTGGGCGTCGCAGGCGATCATGGCCCCGGCCGACGGGACCGCGGACGCGGGCCTCGGCGCGAGCGTCGCGATCGGGCCGGGCGATCAGGTGGCGGTCGCGAGCTACTACGTGGACCGGTACAACACCGGGTCGCCACAGAGTTCGCAACTGATGTACCACACGCTCACCGCCGGCGGGTGGACCCACACCGTGGTGGCGAGCACGCCGGACGGGTACGCCGCGGGCGACGGCGCGCGCTTCACCGGGTTCGCCCCGCAGCTGTACTTCGACGCCTCGGGGCGAGCCAACATCGTGTTCTCGGACGAGGCCGCCCAGCACATGCCGGTGACGTTCGCGAACCAGTTCGCGGGCCAGATCCGGCTCGCCACCCTCACCGGCGGGAGTTGGGCGATCCAGACCATCTACGCGCAGACGGACCCCATTCACAACCAGCTCCTGTACCCGGTTGCGGCGACGTTCAACGGGCAGACCACATTTGCCGGGCTGGTCGCTACCAGCACCGTGGACGGCAACAACAACCCGACCCGCACCGACTTCACACCGGTCGATGTGGGTGCCCCTTACGGCGCGGCGACCCCGCCGGTTTCGACCGCCCCTCCGGTGGCCGTGACACCCGCCCCGACCAGCCCCACCCCGACCGGGTCGAGCGCGACACCCACGAACACGAGTGCCGGGGCCGGGTGGGCGGTCGCGGTCGATAGCGGGCAGGCCACTTCGCAGGTGTTCGTGTTCCGTTCCGATGGTAGCGTGGCGATGGGCGTGACCCCGTTCGGCGATGGGTATCGTGGGGGCGTGCGGATCGCCCGCGGCGACGTCAACGGCGACGGGATCGCGGACCTGGTCACCGTGAGCGGGGCCGGGATCGAGTCCCGGGTGCGGGTGTGGAGCGGGGCGAACGCGGCCATGATCGCGGACTTCGTTCCGTTCCCCGGCTATCAGGGCGGCCTGTGGGTCGCGACCGGCGACGTGAACGGCGACGGCGTGGCCGACATCGCGCTGGGAACCGACCTCGGCAACGTGCCGCACGTGAAAGTGTACAGCGGGCGCGGGATGAACGAGATCGCGAGCTTCTACGCCTACGCCCCGGGGTTCCTGGGCGGGGTCCGTGTGGGCCTCGGCGACCTGAACCGCGACGGGTACGCCGACCTGATCACCGGGGCCGGGTACGGCGCCGGGCCGCACGTCCGGATGTTCGACGGGAAGTCGCTCACGAACCGCAACCTGAAGGCGGTCGCCAACGACTTCTTCGCGTTTTCGCCCACGATGACGGCCGGGCTCAACATTTCGGTCGGTGACATCGACGGCGACGGGTACGCGGACGTGATCGCGTCCCCGGGCGCCGGTGCGGCACACCTGCGGGTGTTCAGCGGGCGCGCACTGTCCCGTGGTCAAGGGCCAGAAGAGCTGCTGAGCACCATCGCCTGGGCCGGCAACACGGGGCTGCGGACCGCGGCCGTGGACGTCGACGGTGACGGCCGCATCGACATCATTGCCGCTGCCGCCGGGGCGAACAGCGGCCGGGTGGGCATCTTCAGCTCTTCCACGTTGCTACCGCCGAACCCCCTCGGGGTTCAGTGGACCGACCCGCTCCCGGGGTTGACCACCGGCGTTTTCGTCGGCTGATATTTGCTCGCGTGTGCTGTCTTTCGTTGCCGGTTTCTGTGCGGCAATTTTTAGAGCTTGTGCTCCAGGGGCTTTTGAACCGCGGTCGTCGGGAGCGATCCCCCAACTCGCTCCCGAC
>DASWYH010001096.1:0-8557 GCA_036405095.1 Gemmata sp.
GTTGCGGTCCCCTCGCCCGGGGTCGCAACCAAGAACGCGATATAATCTTCGGCGGTGGCACGGGGCGGGTTCATAGTGGAACAGCGTACATACGGAGACCGCCAACTGTCAGCCCCAAACTGCCAACTGCGTAAGTCCTAACAGATACAGCCTGCCAGGACGCGAGGACCCTTCGGGAAACCACCGGACCTCAATTGGCGTCGAGTGAAACATCGAGTTGTTGGCCGACGTAGAGCGGCACGTCGGGCTGATCGATCGCGTAAATCACCTGCAATACCCGCGTGTCCACGCGCTCGGTGTTCCCGCCGGTCAGCGACCTCTTCGGGATGACGTAGGGCTCGACCCGCACGAACGACAGCGGGAACCGCGTACCGGGTTCGCCGCGCGGGGCGGCGGTGCCCTTCATCCCGGGTTTGAACCTGCCGATGTCGTTTTCGTCAACGTCGACTCGCACGTGCAAGCGCCCGACGGTGCCCAACACGATGATCGGCTGCCCCGCCGTGGTGCCGACGTACTCGCCGGGGCGCACGCTCACCTGCAGCACCTTGAACTCGACCAGATCGGCCGGCGGAATCGGTTCGCGGGTGCGATCCGTGCTCGGCTTCCGGACCCGCGGCGCGACGACCCGCAGCCGGTCCAGTTCGGTGCGCGTTTGGTCCACCTGGGCCTGGGCCTGCGCGACCGCGGCGCGGCTCACCGCGGCGTCGAGTTTCCACGCCCCGGCCCGGGTCAGATCGAGTTCCGCTTCCGACCGGCGCAACTGCGCGCGGGCCACTTCCACCGCCATTTGCCGCGTTTCGAGCGTCTCGGTCGATCCGACCCCGCTCGCGGTCTCGCGCTTCGAGCGGTCGTAGAGCTTCACTTTGTCACCGAGGTTCGCTTTCGCCTCGGCCACGCGCGCTTCGAGCGGCGGAAGTTCCTCTTCGCGCGGCATCGCCTCCAGTTTCACGAGCTGCGCCGCCGCGCTGTCACGGGCGGCCTGCCGCGCCGCCAGTTCCGCGAGCACCTGCCGGTCGTCCAGGTCGAACAGCGGCGCCCCGGCGGAGATGCGGTCCCCGGGCCGAACGTGAACCGCCTTCACAACCCCGGGGAGGTTCGTGCCCACCGCGATGTTCTCGGTTTCGGGCTCGACGATCCCGGCCCCGGCCACCTGGCGCCCGAACGGCGATTTCCCAGGATCGACCGGCGGGCTCACCGGCGCCGGCGTCTGCTGCGCCTTGGTCATCGACAGGATCGCGAACGTGAACGCCACCACCGAGACGGCCGGGAGCAGGTATCGCGTCAACATGGGAACCCTCGGTGAGGAACATTCGCTCATTCCCCGGGTGCGCATGCGCGACCCGGGGCTTTTCACGGGGTGTGGATATCAGTGCCGATCCGCGCTCGCGCTCCGCCCGACTTCCACCTTCTCGATTCGGCCGTCACCCATCGACACGATGCGGTCACCGAAGTCGTACACCCGGCTGTCGTGGGTCACCACGATCACCGCCCGGTCGGGCTGAACCGCGACCTTCCGGATCAGTTCCATTACGGTGCGCCCGCTCGCGGCGTCGAGCGCCGCCGTCGGCTCGTCGCACACCAGGAGGCGCGGTTCGTGGACCAGCGCCCGGGCGATCGCGACCCGCTGTTGCTGCCCGCCGGAGAGCTGGTTCGGGTAGGAGCTCAGCCGGTTCCCGAGCCCCACCGCGGTGAGAAGGTCCGCGGCTTTTGCGACCGCTTTCGATCGGCTCCAACCGGCTATCAGTAGCGGCACACAGGCGTTCTCGGCGGCGGTCAGCGCGGGCAACAGGTTGTACTGCTGGAACACGAACCCGATGTTGTCCCCGCGGAACCGCACCTTTCGCGCGCCGCCCATCCGCGCCAAGTTCTGCCCCAGCACTTCCGTTTCGCCGCGGGTCGCATCGAGCAGCCCCGCGACGACCGAAATGAGGGTGGTCTTGCCGCACCCCGACGGCCCGACCAGCAGAACCAACTCGCCGTAGGGCAACTCCAGGTCGATGTCGGCCAGCGCCACGGTCTTCGTGTCGCCGGTCCCGAACTCTTTCGCGACCCCGCGCAAGGAAACGGCGGAACCGTGCGCGCGGAATGCGGGCTCCGAAACCGCGCCCATCGGATGAACGACCATCGCCTCGCCTCCGGGTATCGTGCCTTCACTCCGCATTCCGAAATCCACACGCCCCGGTTACCGGAACACAACGGCCGGTTCGAGGAACAGCACCCGCTTCAGGCTCATCGCGGCGGCGATGCTGATGATGACCACCACGGCCCCGGCGGTCACCGCCAGCACCTGCCACGGGAAGTGGAACGCCGGCGGGGCGCTCTTCACGAGCCGCTCGAACACGAACCCGAACAGCGCCGCACCGCCCACGCCGAGCCCGTACCCGATGACGCCGACCACGAGCGCCTGGAGCAGCACCATTTGCACGATGCGCCCGTTGCTCACGCCCATCGCCTTGAGCGACCCGAACTGCTTCAGGTTCTCGATGGTGAACAGGTAAAACGTTTGGCCCGCGATCGCGCACCCGACGACGAACCCGAGCCCCACCGTGATCCCGAAGTTGATCGGGATGCCCGTGCGCTTCAGATAGTAGTTGATGGTGCTCCAGAAGAACTGGTCATTAGTCTGGGCGCGGAGGTCGCCGGTCTGAGCCTCGATGCGCTCACAGAGTTCCTCGGGGGAGATCCCGTCGTCTGCTTTCGCGAGAATGAACGTCAGCGTCTTGCGCTCCTGCGGGACGTACTTCACCGCCTGCGAGTACGTGCAGTACAGGATCGGGAACGTCTGGAACGTCGGGCTGCACTTCACGAGCCCGACGATCACCGCCCGCTTGTCGTTCATTTCGAGCGTCTTGCCCGGTTTGAACGGCTCCTGGCCGAACAGGTAGCGCCACCCGAACTCGTCCAGGAACACCGCGTCCGGTTGCCGCAGGTCTTCGAGCTTGCCCGCGATGATCTTCCCCTGCTCCACCGCCGGCGCCCCGGTGAGGGTCGCATCGTCCACGCCGATCAAAATGACCTGCTGGAAGTTGCCATCGTCGAGCCGCGCCCGGCCCAAGCCCTTGTACAGTCGAACCGCCCAGCGGACCCCTTCGACCCCGCGCACGCGGTAGAGCGCGTTCTCCGAGAGCGGCTTGGTGTCGTCCACGAACTGCACGTTCTTGTCCATCACCCAGATGTCCGCGCCCTGGACGTCGCGGATCTGGCTCGTGGTGTTGCGCATCAGCCCGCAGAAGATGGCGCTCTGCTGGGCCATCAGGAGCGCGGCGAACGCGACCCCGAACACGATCCCGAGGTACTTGACGCGGTCCCCCATCAGCATCTTGATCGCGACCCAGTTCATGGCTTCCCCCCGAGCGGCTCGGCGAAACCGAGGGCCGCGAGCGTGAACTGAACGACGTGATCGGCCACCGCTGCGGCGTCGAGCGCGGCCACCGGCTCCTTGCCGAAGATGAGTTCCGCAACCCGGATGTTCTGCCGGTAGAACAGGCACTGTCCCATCACGCTGAACCCGGTCATTAACAGGCGTTGCTCATCAAGGTGCGGGAGCAGTTCGCGGAGGATCGTGCGCAGCGCGAACGCCGCCGGCTGAATGAACTCGGTCGCGACGACATGGGCCGCCTTCCCGGGATCGGACATCTCGCGCATCATCAGTTTGATGGCGGTCGGGCTGGCCGGGGCGTGCATCTTGGTTACCATCTCGCGCACGAACACTCGGAGCTTCTCGACCGGGGGCATCTCCGGGGCGATGGGTATGGCTTCCAGCGGCCCGGTGCAGGTGTGTGCCCGCTTGACGGCCTCGATGTAGAGCTGCTCTTTGTCGCCGAAGTAATAGTTGACGGCGGCAATGTTCGCCCCGGCCAGGAGGCAGATCTCGCGCACGGTCGCGGCCTTGAACCCGCGCTCCGCGAACACCTCTTGCGCGGCGGCGAGCACCCGCTCGTGTGCGCCAACGTCGTCCGCTTCGGGGCGCGCGTTCGCGTTGGCTGCGGTCGTTTTGGCTCGGCGTTTCATCGGGACCGGCACACAAAACAAACGTTTGTTTCAATCGCCCGATTGGATCATAGCAAGCACGTGTTTCATGTCAACTCGGGATCGAGGAATTTGCGGGACAACGCCGAGTTTGAAGCGGGCGCCGTGGACCGGAGAGACATTTCCGGTAGCGCGGCGTTGCCCCGGGGCGTTCTGCCGAACGGCAGTGGAATGTGGCCCGCCCGTGTAACCGACCGGTGAGCGGATACATCAACTCTGCCTCAATTCGTCCCACAGGGCACGGTCATGAACATCCTCGTCACAGCCGGCAACACGCAGACCCCGGTGGACCGCGTGCGCTGCATCACCAACATCTTCTCCGGCCGAACCGGGGCACAGGTCGCGTCGAAAGCGCACGAGCGCGGGCACACGGTCACTCTGCTCACTTCGCACCCCGAGGTTCTGACCGCGATTCCCACCGCCCGCGAACGAGAGGCACCGGGTTGGGTGGTACGGAGCTATCGCACCTTTGCCGACCTCGAACAGCTCATGGCCGCAGAAATCTCCTCCGGGCGCCACGACACGGTGATTCACGCCGCTGCGGTCAGCGACTTCCACGTCGGAGGGGTCTTCACCTTCCGCGACGGGCAGTTCTCCGATGCTTCCGCCGGCAAGGTGAAGAGTTCGCACCCCGAGGTGTGGCTCAAGTTGGTGCAAGCCCCGAAGCTGGTGGATAAAGTGCGTTCCGAGTGGGGGTTCCGCGGGACACTTGTGAAGTTCAAACTGGAGGTGGGCGTCACCACCGCAGAACTCGAAGTCATTGCGGAGCGGTCGCGGACCCATTCACGGGCCGATCTTATGGTCGCGAACACGCTCGACGGAATGCACGATTGGGCACTCATTGGAAGCGGACCGGGCATTTACACGCAGGTCCCAAGGGCCGAACTGGCGGATCGTTTACTTGGAGCACTCGAATTAGGATAAATTCTCTCCCGCCACCGGCCACGACTTGTTAAGGTGTTGCCCAAAGAGCCAATGCTCTCTGACCTGAGAAAGTTGAATGGCAACACCAATAGCAGACCGCGGCCCGCGCATCCTCGTCATCAATGCCGGTTCGTCGAGCGTAAAATTTGCGGTGTTCCGGGCCGGTGCGGCGTTGCAAGAGCTTTCGCGCGGCAAGATCGAACACGCCGGGGCGCCCGGCAACGTGCTGGCGCAACTCGAAGCCGCTGGAGCCTTTGTAGACCTTCTGGGCATCGGGCACCGGCTCGTTCATGGCGGACCGCACCACACCACCCCGGCGGTGGTGACACCGGACCTGCTCAGCGATCTGGAGCAACTCAAGCCGCTGGACCCGACGCACCTTCCGGCCGAACTGGCGCTGATAGACGCAGTCGCGGCACGGTGCCCCGCGGTTCCGCAGGTGGTGTGTTTCGACACCGCATTTCATCGTGACCTCCCTCCCGTCGCGCGCACCCTGCCGATTCCCCGCCGGTACCTGGCCCAGGGCATTCGCCGCTACGGGTTCCACGGCATCTCGTATCAGTACCTTCTTGAGGAGCTGGAGCGCGTCGCGGGGGCGGAAGCGGCACGCGGGCGTGTCATTTTTGCACACCTCGGAGCCGGTGCGAGCCTCGCGGCGGTGCGGAACGGGAAGTGCGTGGACACAACGATGAGCTTCACCCCGACCGGTGGGCTCGTCATGGGCACCCGGACCGGAGACCTGGACCCCGGCGTTCTGGTTCACCTGCTCCGCACCGAAAAGCTCACCGCGGAACAACTCGACGCGCTCGTGAACCGCGAGTCCGGGCTGCTCGGCCTGTCCGAAACGAGTTCGGACGTGCGGGAACTGCTCGCGCGGGAGGGTACCGACCCGCGGGCCGCCAAGGCGGTCGGGGTGTTCTGCTACCAGGCGCGGAAGTGGATCGGTGCGCTGGCCGCCGGACTGGGCGGGTTGGATACGCTGGTGTTTGCTGGCGGCATCGGTGAGAACTCGCCCGACATCCGGACACGAATCTGTTCCGGGCTGAGCTTCTTCGGCGTGCAGCTTGCTACGGAGGCGAACGCCACCGGCGCGGCGGTGATCTCGTCACAAATCGCCCCCGTGGTTGTGCGCGTGATCCGGACGAACGAAGAAGTGATGATCGCGCGCACCGTGCAGCGCCTCGTGCCTGATCGCCCACCGAATTGAGGAACCCGAATGGCTGACCCGATCCCGGACGCCCTGCTCGCCCGGATGGATGCGTACTGGCGCGCCGCGAACTATCTCTCCGTCGGGCAAATCTACCTGCTCGGGAACCCGCTGCTCCGCGAGCCGCTCCTCAAAGAGCACGTGAAACCGCGCCTCCTGGGGCACTGGGGCACCACTCCGGGACTGAACTTCATTTACGTCCACCTGAACCGCGTCATCACGCAGCACGACCTGAACGTGCTGTTCGTGTGCGGTCCGGGCCACGGCGGCCCCGGCATCGTCGCGAACGTTTACCTGGAAGGGACCTACAGCGAGGTCTACCCCCACATCGGCCAGGACGCTGAGGGGATGCAGAAGCTGTTCAAGCAGTTCAGCTTCCCCGGCGGGATCCCGAGCCATGTGGCCCCCGAAACGCCGGGCAGCATTCACGAGGGCGGCGAGCTGGGCTACTCGCTCTCGCACGCTTACGGCGCGGTGTTCGACAACCCCGACCTGATTGCCGCGTGCGTGGTCGGCGACGGCGAGGCCGAAACCGGCCCGCTCGCGACCGCGTGGCACGGGAACAAGTTCCTCAACCCGGCGCGCGACGGCGCGGTGCTCCCGATCCTGCACCTCAACGGCTACAAGATCGCGAACCCGTGCTTCATGGCCCGGATGCCGGAAGCGGAACTTCAGAAGCTGTTCGAGGGCTACGGCTACAAGCCCCACTTCGTCACCGGGCACGACCCGCTCCCGACGCACAAGTTGATGGCCGAAGCGCTCGACGAGTGCGTCGCGGAGGTCCGGCGCATCCAGGCCGACGCGCGCACCACGGGCTTCCGCGAGCGCCCGCGGTGGCCCATGATCGTGCTGCGCACCCCGAAGGGCTGGACGTGCCCAGAGGAAATTGACGGCAAGAAGTGCGAGGGCTCCTGGCGCAGCCACCAAGTGCCAATGAACGAGGCCGGGACCGAGGACCACCGGCGCGTTCTGGAAGGGTGGATGAAATCGTACCGGCCCGAGGAGCTGTTCGACCCGAGCGGGCGGTTCAAAGCGGACCTCGCGGAACTGGCCCCCAGGGGCACGAAGCGCATGGGCGCGAACCCGCACGCCAACGGTGGCGCGCTCCTGCGGGACCTCGCCCTGCCCGACTACCGGGAGTACGGCGTGAAAGTCACGCGCCCCGGCGCCGAGACCGCCGAGTCCACGCGCGTCCAGGGCAAGTACCTACGCGATGTGATGAAGCTCAATCTGGACGCGAAGAACTTCCGCCTCTTTTCGCCCGACGAGTTGGCGTCCAACCGCTGGCAGGACGTGTTAGAAGTCACGAGCCGCTGTTACACGGCGGAAATCGTGCCCGACGACGACCACCTGTCGCCGGACGGGCGCGTCCTGGAGGTGCTGAGTGAGCACCAGTGCCAGGGGTGGCTCGAAGGATACTTGCTCACCGGGCGGCACGGGTTCTTTAGCTGCTATGAGGCGTTCATCCACATCATCGATTCGATGTTCAACCAGCACGCGAAGTGGCTGAAGGTGTGCCACCACATCCCGTGGCGGAAGCCGATCGCGAGCCTCAACTACCTCCTGAGTTCGCACGTCTGGCGCCAGGACCACAACGGGTTCAGTCACCAGGACCCGGGTTTCATCGACCACGTGGTGAACAAGAAAGCGGAGGTCATCCGCGTGTACCTGCCGCCGGACACGAACTGCCTGTTGAGTGTGACCGACCACTGTTTGCGCAGCCGCAACTACGTGAACGTGGTGGTCGCCGGGAAGCAGCCGGGCCCGCAGTGGCTCACGATGGACGAGGCGGTGAAGCACTGCGCCGCGGGGGCGGGCACGTGGGAATGGGCGTCGAGCGCCGGAACCGCCGAGCCCGATGTCGTTCTCGCGTGCTGTGGCGACGTGCCCACAATCGAAGTTCTGGCGGCAGCCGACCTCTTGCGCCAGCACCTCCCGGACCTGAAAGTGCGCGTCGTCAACATCGTGGACCTGATGAAGCTGCAGCCCCCGAAAGAGCACCCGCACGGGCTCACGGACGAGGCCTTCGACGGCCTGTTCACGAAAGACAAACCGGTGATCTTCAACTTCCACGGTTACCCGTGGTTGATCCACCGCTTGACCTACCGCCGGACGAACCACCGGAACCTGCACGTCCGCGGGTACAAGGAAGAGGGCACGACCACCACCCCATTCGATATGTGCGTGTTGAACCAGATCGACCGCTTCAACTTGGTGCTGGACGTGATCGAGCGGACCCCGGGGCTGGCCGCGCGCGCCGCACACGTGAAGGCGGCCATGCAGCAGAAGCACAAGGAGCACCGGGCCTACGTCAACGAACACGGGATCGACCTGCCCGAAATACGCGAATGGGCCTGGGGTGCGCACAAGAAGGCCAGCGGCCCCGCCGACACGGGC
>DASWYH010001097.1:0-4456 GCA_036405095.1 Gemmata sp.
GGTCGAACGCGACCACATAGGTTCCCGCGGTCAGGTCGTCGAACAGGTACTCGCCGTTGGAATCGGTGGTGGTGGACGCCAGTTGGGTGGTCCCGGTTTCGTCGAACAGCCGCACCGTGCGGCCCGACAGCACCGACTCCACGCCCGGCTCGAACACCCCCGCCACCGCCCCATTATCGCGGAACAGGAGCCCCCCGACCTTGCCTTTCTTCGGGTCGATATCCTGAAGTGGCTTGATCCAGTACTTCTTGGGATTGTCGCCCGGCCCGGCGTCGAGCCCGAACTCCCAGCTCCCGAACTTCGGGTCGATGGCCTTGTACAGGTACGGGGCCTCGTACCCCTGGGTCGCCTGACCGGTGGTGAGGAAGTTGAACTTGGTGCCCGCCGGGATCAACTCGCGAACGGGCCACAGGGTGACAATGGCGGCCCGAGTGCGTGCCGCCAGACCGCCGGTGAACGCGGCGTACTGGGACACGATGATCTTGTCGTACTCGCTGCGCCCGCCGGCGTTGTCTACGATCTCGATGTCCCACCGGCCGCTGAACATCTGGAACACGCCGTTGATGACGATGGTCCCGGTTTCGCCGCCTCCGCCTGGGGAGATGATCGGGTTGGTGTTCGGCTCGCTGGCCTGCGACCACCCGAGGAACAGGTTCGCGTTCACCGTCCCGGTGCCCGCGATCACCCCGTCGTGGATGTACAGGCCGTACGAACCCGTGACCGTAATTGTGCTCTGGTTCGGGTTCTTCACCCCGTTCGCGAATTTCGAGGGGAACAAGAACCGAGCCGCTCCGCCGTTCTGCTCCGCTGTCCCAGCCACGGAGAGGGTGCCGCGCTCGATCGTCGTCGTGCCCGCCGTCCGGTAGTTCCCGAAGAAGGCCGCTCGGCCGCTGGTGTTCACCCGCATGGTGCCGCCGGCCGCATTCACTACATCGAGAAGTGCGTCCTCAGCACCAAAGGTGCCAGTGGACGCGGTGACGTTGAACAGTCCGCCGCTTTCGATCTGTATGGTCACCTTGGTGTCTGGCCGAGCGCTCGTCTGGATGTCGCCGCTACTCCACAACAACTCACCCTTGATCTTGACGGTTGTGTTTATGAGCCGGCGTAAATCTGGGCCACCGAGATTACTCCTCAACTCCAGCTTGGCACCGGTATCGATCGTGAGGTCGACAGGACCGATCCAAGCGCCCTCCAAAGTACCTTTTGCTCCCGTCGCGAGCGTGACTGCACCGCGCCGCCCTTGGCCAGCCGGCACAGTGAAGGTTCCCGACTGCATGTGCAACTCGTTTGTCACGGTCAGCGGGTTGTCAAGGCGGATCGTGATAGCGGCGCTGCCGCCAATCTTCAGTGCGCCGATCGTTACTGCCTGATCGACAACGACTCCACCCCCTCCTATCCCGTCCGGCCCGCCCGGGAAGATGGCTTCGTCCCCGGCCCCCGGTACACCCCAGCCGCGCTCCTAATTTATCCCGATGACCGGGCGGTCGATCGGTTTCTGCCAGTTCCACTGGCTGTCCCAGTTGTTACCCCCGGGAGTAGGTGCCCAGCGGTAGGTATCAGGCACCCAGCGGTCCTCCAACTCTTCGACGTTCAGAGCGATGGAGAGAGTCCGTTGGGCGCGAGCAGTGCGAGCGAGCCAGCAGGGAAGACGGATCATAGTGCCTCGTGAGTAGGGCTGTGTTCGGCGCTTGCGCCTGAATGTGACTAGATTCTTATCGCTTCGGTTCGACACGTCTGAACACGATGCGGTTCTTAGTGCCGGGGCTAGTGGAGTCTGTTACAAGCTCAGCCTCGGTCAGGCGGACGATGCGGGTAACGTGCTTCGGCAGCTCTTTCGTGCTTGTCGTAAAGGTGTCCTCTGCGACCGTGTATGTGCCCCCCTGCGCATGTGCTCTGGACCCGTCCACAATTCAGCCAAACAAGTTCCATTCGCAGTAAAGGTCATCAGAAACCGGTTCCCTTTTGGGCTTGGCACCCCGCCAACAGTCACTTGCTCCCAGGTTCCGACGAGCAGTTCCGCGGTCGTCTTCTTTGCCCGCGGCATCGGCGCGACGGATAATTGGTCGCCCTTCGCCTTCTCTTCGAGTGGCGCCTCGGCCTTCTCGCACAGTTCCTCAAGGGATGCCGTGCAACCGAGGGCGAACAGGAGCGCGGCGAGGGCCGCAGGCAGAACGAATCGTCGTGTGGTCATGCCAGTTCTCAGGGAGCGGGCGCGTGATCTTCGCGGGAGCAGAACATTCGTCCAGATGAACGTGATGACGGGAATGCTAAGCGGTGCGCCTTGTCCGGTCAATTGAAAAATTGGCCACGCGTCACGCGAGCAAACGCTAGAGCGCGTTCACACCGCGAGAACCGGGGAGCCGCGCCCCCTGGGCGATCATCCGGGCGACGGTGGATTCCGCGCGTTCACACCGCGAGAGCCGGGAGCCGCGCGCACCGACCGTGCCCACCGCGATGGTGCCACCGCAATGGCAACAGCGCCGCCCGGTCACCACTCTCGCAGTTATACTAATTTATTAATTAAATATTATCAGATACTAAATGTTTTAAATTACTATTAAAATAAAATAAGTCTAGATAATTTGCAAATCAACAAATAAATTATATATATATGCAACACTCGGTTAGCATTGGCAGCCATTGTACACGGCATCGGGCCGGAGCCCGGTGATCGGGTCGTGCCCGCTCCCGTCGGTGATGGTACTGGCCGCCACGCTTCCGCTCTCGCTACCGTCCCGTAGGAACACTCGCTCCCCCCAACGCCAGAGCCCGCCGGTCTCGTCGTCCGGAACTCGCTGTGTGATTGGCGCCGGTGAGCCCCGAGCGGGCACACCGCCGCTCCCAACGGCGCCTCGGGTCAGGTGCGGAACACGCCGAGGAAGTCGGCCTGGGCCACCCGCCTTCAGCCGTACCGGCGGGCGTGCGCGTCCACCACCCGGCGCACGTCCGGCCACCCCGGGTCCGGGTAGTCGTGGAACGCCAGCCGCCCGTGCGGCGCCAGCAGCGGCCGGGCACTCGCGATGTCCCGCTCCACGCTCGCCGCGGCGTGCAACGTGTCGATGAAGATCAGGTCGAATGGGCCGGTCAGCTCCCGGCATACGTCGGCCACGTCCCCGCGCCGGAACGTGACCCGGTCCGCCAGTCCGAACCGCCGGACCCACTCCGCGGCCTCGGTTTGGTCGGCGACGTCCACCGCGGTCAGGTGCCGTGCGGACTGCCCCAGACACACGGTCGAGCGCCCCCGCGCGGTGCCCAGTTCCAGCACCGCCAAGCCGGCCCCCGTGCGCCACAGCAGCTCCGCTTCGGGGCGCGTGAGCCACCCGGGCACCTCTTCGGGTGGCTGGAACCCGGCGCCCCGTTGGAACCGGAACCCGGGGTCGAAGTCCGGGGCATATGCGGCCGGGGTGCCGAACGCCGAGGTCGCCGGGGCGTGGTCGATCAGGCACGGGTCGGTGTACCACAGTGGAAGCCGGAACTCCGCGCACACTCCCAGGATCCGCGTGTCCTGCCCCTCGCGGAGCCGGTCCCAGCGGTCCAGGGCCGCGCGGACCAGGCGCCGGGACAGCAGATACCCCTGACTGCCCCACACCCGGTGCCGCTCCCACAGCGCGTTCGGGCCGGCGTACCGGGGCTTGGCCAACCGGTACCCGAGGTGCGGCTCGGACCGCTCCCACGGGTCGGCCAGCAGGTCCGGGACGAACAGGCTCAGGTAGTCGCACTGGTCCCGCACCACCAGCGGGTTGGTGAGCAGGTTGTGCCGCAGGTATCGGCCCGCTCGCACGTCGTCCTCCAAGATCAGTGCGAAGTCGCACCCGTCGGCGTCCGCGGCCTCAAGTGCCCGCTTGAAGTTCCGGGCCCCGGACTCGCGCCCGACCGCCCAGTCCTCCGGTTGGACCAGCACAACCGGGTCGGTGCCCCAGTCGCTCGCCCGGAGGCTCGCGAGCGTCGCTTCCAGACTCGCAGCGTTGCCCGGGTAGGTGACCACGTACAGCCCGACCCGCGGGAACGTGGGCGGGAGCGGTTGGGCCGGCGCCCGTAGCGAGTTGCGGGGCGGTTCGGTGGGGGCACCCGCGGGCGCGGGTTCCGATTTCGGATCGGCCGGGGCGGGTTGGTCCGGACCGGCCGGGAGCAGCCGCAGGGTGAAGGCGTCGGCCCGGGGCCGGTCCCCGCCCGCATCCTCCCACCCCAGGCGCGTCACCCCGGTGCGCCACAGCCGGATCGAGGTGTCCACCGTCGGCACGAACCCGGCCGCGGCGGCCCGCGCGCAGAACGTCACGTCCTCGGCGTCAAGCGTGCCTGCGTCCGGGGCCGCGAAGTAGCTCGGCGGGGTGCCCGGCGGGGCGGTCGCGGCGACCCTCTCGAGCACCGCCCGCCGGACGAGGGCGAACCCGAGCCCGCACGACACCACCGGGAGCAGCACGCCCCCGCTCCCGAGCCGCACCGTTGTGACCCCGGG
>DASWYH010001098.1:0-8538 GCA_036405095.1 Gemmata sp.
AGTTGGTCGGCCTTCTGCCCGTGCTCCCGCCCGCCCTGCCCGTTGCCCTGCCCCGTGAGCGTGCCGAACCCGCTGTGCGGCTCCCCGACCTTCCCGAGCGCGAGCATCAGGTTGATCCAGGCGTGAACGCTGTCCACGCCCTTGCTGTGCTGCTCGGTGCCGCGGCCGGTCAGGACCATCGCGCTGCGGGCCGTTGCCAGCCACCGGACCGCCTGCCGCAGGTGCGCTTCCCCGATGCCGGTGAGCCGCTCGACGCGGGCCGGGTGGTACTGGAGCGCGACGGCCCTGGCGGCTTCAAAGCCGGTGGTCCGCTCCGCGATGTACCGCGCGTCGGTCCGGTGCTCTTCGAGCGCGAGGTACAGGAGCCCGTTCGCGAGGGCGAGGTCGGTGCCCGGGGTCAGTTGGAGGAACAGATTCGCGCGGTGCGCGGTGGCGGTGCGGCGCGGGTCGGCGACGACGAGGCGCCCGCCGTTGACCCTCTGCCGGTCGAACCACTGCATCATCGGCGGGAGCGTGTCGGCCGGGTTCGCCCCGACCAGCATGACCACCTCGGCGTGCTCAATGTCCGCGACCGGGAACGGTAGCCCGCGGTCGATCCCGAGGGCCCGGTTCTGTGCCCCGGCCGCGCTCGACATGCAGAACCGGCCGTTGTAGTCGATGTTCGCCGTCCCGAGGGCGATGCGGGCGAACTTGCCGAGCAGGTACGCCTTCTCGTTCGTGAGCGCCCCGGACCCGAACACGCCGTTGGCGTCGGCCCCGTGCGCGCCCCGGACCGCCGCCAGCTTCGCGGCCACGAAGTCGAGCGCCTCGTCCCAATCCGCGGGGCGCCACTGCCCGCGGGCGTCGCGGAGCTGGGGCGCGGTGACCCGCCGCGGGTGCCCGAGCAGCGCGCCCGAGGTCCACCCCTTGATGCACAGCTGCCCGTTGTTCACCGGGAAGTGCGGGTCGCCGCTCACCCGCGGCAGGTCGCCGCCGAGGTCCTCGCCCATCAGGACGCCGCACTGGAACGCGCAGTACGGGCAGTGCGTCCGCACCGCGAGTTCCGGCACCGTGGGCAGCGGGGTCGCGGTCACGAGAGCGGCACCGTTACGAACACCTGTCCGGCGCTCACCTCGACCGGGTACGCCCCGACCGCGCACGCGCCCTCCTGGTCGCACCCGCCGGTGCCCCCGTCGAACCGGAACCCGTGGAGCGGGCACACGATCTGCGAGCCGATCAGCATCCCGTCGGCGAGCGGGCCGCCCTTGTGCGGGCACTTGCCATCGACCGCAAACACCTCGCCCGCGCGCCCGCGGAACACGGCGAGCGCGCGCCCGCCGATCTCAAACGCGCGCCCGAGTCCGACGGGCAAATCATCGAGCGTGCAGAGCGGCACGCGCGCGGTGGTCGCGGTCACAATCGGCCCTCGTCGTGTCCGGTCGGTGGGGAATCCGTAGTTTCAAGTGGTCAGTGGTCAGTGGTCAGTGAGGCGAACAGACGAGGAGCAAGCACCGGGATTTGAAAAGTCCACGGGGCCAACTTCACTCCCGACTGACCACTGAGTATTGAGCACTTGAACCCACTGGAATCAGGAGATCAGCGGCAGGGGGACGCGCTTCGCCTCGTCGAACTGGCCCGCGTACACCGGGTTGTCGCGCTCCAGCCACGGGTCGACGAACGCGGCGACGGTCTTTTCCACCTCGGCATCGAGCTGCGCGCCGATGCCGAGCGAGTCGCCGACGATGATCGCGCGCAGGTTCTCGACGCCGAGCCGCGGGACGAAGTCGTAGGTGCGCTCGAGCCACTTGGCGTTGTCGCGGTAGTAGATCAGGAACCGGCCGATCACCCGGAGCGCGTCCTCTTTGGTGGGCACCCGACACAACACATCGGTCTTGCGGACGTGCGCGCCGGCCGCGCCGCCGACGCTCACCTCCCACTCGCCGCCCTCGGTGGCGATGACGCCCACGTCCTTCACGGTGGACTCGGCGCAGTTCCGCGGGCACCCGCTCACCGCGAGCTTCACCTTCGCCGGGAACTCGAACCCCTGGAACCGCTTCTCCAGGTCGATCCCCAGGCCGGTGCTGTCGTTGGTGCCGTACCGGCAGAACTCCGAGCCCACGCACGTCTTGACGGTGCGGAGCGCCTTCGTGTAGGCGTGCCCGCTCGGCATCCCCAGGTCCGCCCACACGCCCGGCAGGTCTTCCTTCTTGACCCCGAGCAGGTCGATGCGCTGGCCCCCGGTGAACTTCACCATCGGCACCGCGTACTTCTTCGCCACCTCGCCGATCTTGATGAGGTCGTCGGCCGTGGTGACCCCGCCGTAGATGCGCGGCACCACCGAGAACGTGCCGTCCTTCTGGATGTTCGCGTGGACCCGGTCGTTGACGAACCGCGCGTCGCGCTCGTCCACGTACTCGGTGCCCCAGAGCCCCTTGAGCATCGACGCGAGCCCGTTGCGGCTCTTCTCGTCGTCCGCGGTGCCCAGCTCCCGGAGCACCGCCGAGACGCTCTTGAGCCCCCGCGCCTTGACCGCCGCCACGAGGGCCGGCTTGTCCAGCGGCACGGCCGCGACGTACCACGACTCGCTCGGCTCCGCCTTCACGCCCCCGGCGACGGCCTCGATGAGCCCCTTCACGAGCTTCTTGCACGACCCGCACCCGCTCCCGGCGCGGGTCGCCTTGCCCACCGCCGGGACGGTGCACTTGCCGCTCTTGATCGCGGCCACGATGGCGCCCTTGCACACCCCGTTGCAGTCACAAATCTGGTGGGAATCGGGCAGGTCCGCGAGCGAAACTTCCTTCTTCGCCGACCCGGCGGTGAAGAACAGTTCGAGCCGCCGCTCGGGGACCGGTGCCCCGGCGTGGAACAGCCGCATGAGGTCGTCCGCCGGGCTCAGGTCGCCGAGGAGGCACGCGGCGCTCACCCGCCCGTCGCGGACGATCGCCTTCCAGTACACCTGGCGCGCCGGCTCGCTGAACTGGACCACCTCGTCGGTGGGGCGCAGGTCGTTGATGCGCCCCATGCTCGCGAGTTCGACGCCCATCACCTTGAGCTTGGTCGCGACCTTCGAGCCGGTGTAGGCGGCGCCCGGGTCCGCGCCGGTGAGCACCTGCGCGAGCACCTTCGTCTGCTCCCACAGCGGGGCGACCAGACCGTAAACGGTTCCGTTGTGCTGGCAGCACTCGCCCACGCTGAAGACGCACGGGTCGCTGGTGCGGAGCTGGTCGTCCACGACGATCGCCTTGTCGCAGGCGATGCCGCACTCCCGGGCGAGTTCCAGGTTGGGCCGGATGCCGGCCGAGATCACGACCATATCGGCCGGGACCTCGGTCCCGTCGCCGAACCGCACCCCGGTGACGCTCAGGTGCCCCAGCAGCTCCTTCGTCACGGTGCCGGTGCGGGCCGTGATGCCGAGCTCCGCGATCGTCTCGCCCAGCACCTTCCCGCCGGCCTCGTCGAGCTGCACGCTCATCAGCCACGGGCTCATTTCCACAACGGTCACCGCGACGTTGTGCGCCATCAGCCCCTTCGCGGCCTCCAGCCCGAGCAACCCGCCCCCGATCACGACCGCGGTTTTGCAGCCCTTCGCGTGCTCCGCGATGTTGCGGCAGTCGTCCAGGGTGCGGAACGCGAACACCCCGTGAAGCGGGGTGCCGGGGATCGGCGGGATGAACGGCTTGCTGCCGGTCGCGAACACGAGGTAGTCGTAAGGGACGGCCCGGTCCGCGGTGTGAACGAGCTTCGCGGCGCGGTCCACGCGCGTGACCCGCTGGCCCGCGTGCAGGGTGACCCCGTTCTCCGCGTACCACGCGAGCGGGTTGAGGAAGATCTCCTTGGCGTCCTGCGTGCCGTTGAGCACGTTCGAGAGCAGGATGCGGTTGTAGTTCCCGTAGGGCTCGTCGCCGAACACGGTGATCTCGAACCGGTCCGGGTCGAGGGCGAGCACGTCCTCCAGGAGCCGCGCCCCGGCCATCCCGTTCCCGATCACCACCAGCTTCGGTTTCTGCGTCGTCGGGGTCATACCGGGGCTCCTTGGGACTCGGCGGCCAGGGATACCAGCGTCTCGCGCAGCCGGACCACTTCGCCCACCACGAACACGGCCGGGCCGGTAACCCGCGCGGCTTCCACCGTGCGCCCGATGTCCCGGAGGTCGGCGACGAGAACCCGCTGGGCCGGCAGCGTCCCGGACTCGATGAGCGCGGCGGGCGTGTCCGGTGACAGCCCGTTGTCAGCGAGCTTCTGGGCGATCCGGGCGACGTGCCGCACCGCCATATAGAACACCGCCCCGGGGAGCCGCGCGAGGGCGCCCCAGTCCAGGGTGCACTCGGGCGCGTCGGGGTCGTGGTGCCCGGTCACGAGGGCCACCGCCTGACCGGCGGCCCGGTGGGTCAGCGGGATGTGCGCGGCGGCCAGCGCCCCGGCGGCCGAGGTCACCCCGGGCACGATCTCGTAAGGGACCCCGGCACCGGCGAGCGCCTCGGCCTCTTCCCCGCCGCGCCCGAACACGCACGGGTCGCCGCACTTGAGCCGGCACACCGATTTCCCCGCGCGGGCGAACCGCACCAGGAGGTCGTGGATCGTTTCCTGCTTGGTGGACCCGACGCAGTACCCGCGCTTGCCCACCGGAACGAGCTCCGCGTGCGCGCCGGCCTCCGCGAGCAGCTCGGGCGCGAGCAGCGCGTCGTGGAGCACCACATCGGCCGAGCGGAGCAGCCGCAGCCCCCGCACGGTGATGAGGTCCGGCGCCCCGGGGCCGGCCCCGACCAGGTACACCACCCCCGCTTCCGCGAACCGACTCACGGTAACCTCCGGGCACGCGGCCCCCCGGCGGGGCCGACGAAAGGGTGGCCGCCCCGTGACGGGAACTCGATCCGGGTCATAAGTTCTGAGGACGGGCTCGGTGATTGCACTTGGTATGCCAGAGCCGTAAACAACCACGCACCGAAGGGCCGAGAGACGTGGTAAACCACACTGTTTCCTGGGATATTCCTCTCAGAAAATCGTGCGCGCGTGGCGCCGGGGCCGCCCGTCCCCCCGCCCGCGGTTCGGGCACCCGCCCGGGGGCGCTGCACACCAACAGTGCACGGGCCGCGCTCCGTGCGGGGGCGAAGTGACACGCGGGCTCCTGACCCGGCGCCCGGCGGCGCTGGCCCTCGCGCTGGTGGCGCTGGTGTTCGGGGTGGACCTGTGTTTGCCGCTGGGGGTGGCGAGCGCGGTGCCGTACACGTTCGCGGTGCTCCTCGCACTGCGCGCGAAGCCCGGGCGGGTCGGCCCCGCTGTTGCGGTTCTGTGCATGGCGCTCACGCTGGCGAAGATGGGGCTCGCGCCCGAGCGCGGGGGCACCGAGATGTGGAAGGTGGTCGCGAACCGGTGCCTCGCCCTGTTCGCCATCGGCATGACGACGCTGTTGGGGGTGCTGCGGCGCCGGGCGGAAGCCCAGGTGCGGCAACAGGAAGCGGTTCTGGCCCGGATGAGCCGGGTCGCGGTTGCGGGCGAGCTGGCGACGGTTCTGGCCCACGAACTGAACCAGCCGCTCGCCGCGGTGTGCCTCCAGGCGGACCTTGCCGTTCATCTCGCGCCCGCCGACGCGCCCGAAGACCTGCGGGCCGCGCTCGGGGAGGTGGCGGAACAGTCCCGGCGGGCCGCGGAGATCGTGCGCTCCATCCGCCGTGCGGTGCGCCCGACCGCCCCCGAGCGCGGCCCGATTGATCTGAATCAGGTGGCGCGCGACGTGGTGCGGTTGCTCGACTGGCGCGCCCGGCGCGCCGGGGCCGCCGTGAGCGTGACCCTCGCCCCGGACCCGCTCCCCGCGATCCACGGCGACCGGGTGCAGCTCGAACAGGTACTCGTGAACCTGCTCCAAAATGCGTTCGAGGCCGTTGAGACCGTGAGCGGGCCGCGGCTCGTGTCGGTGTCCACAATAAAAACCGGCGCCGCGGTCGAGGTGCGGGTGAGCGACACCGGACCCGGGCTGAGCGCACCGGACCAGGCGTTCGAGCGGTTCTACACGACCAAGCCCGACGGGATGGGGCTCGGGCTGGCCATTAGCCGGTCCGCCGTGCGCACCCACGGCGGCGAGCTGACCGCCGCGGCGCGGGCCGGGGGCGGAGCCGAATTCGTGTGCGTGTTGCCGATTTCTGGAGAGGGGCCGAAGTGAGCGCGGAGCCGACGATCTTCGTAGTGGACGACGACGAGGCGGTGGGCCGCGCGCTCGCCAGCGCCGGGAAGCTGCTCGGGCACCCCGTCCGGACGTTCGCATCGGCCCCCGCGTTCCTCGGGGCCTACACCCGCGACCAGCCCGGGTGCCTCGTGCTCGATATCAAGATGCCGGGGATGACGGGGCTCGAACTCCAGCGCGCGCTCGCCGATGCGGACCTCGACATCCCCGTTGTGATGATCAGCGGCCACGCGGACGTGCGCATCGCGGTGGAGGCGATGACCCTCGGGGCGGTCACCCTGTTGGAGAAGCCGTTCCGGCTGGACGAGCTGCTCACCCACGTCCGCCGGGCGCTGGAGAAGGACCGCGCCGGGCGCGCGTCCCGGCAGCACGCCGCGGACGCCGACGCGCGCCTGTCGGCGCTCACCCCAAAGGAGCGCGCGGTCCTGGACCTGATCGCGGCCGGCAAGACCAACCGCGAGATGGCCGACGCGCTGGGGCTGAGCGTGCGCGCCGTCGAGGACCGGCGGGCGCGGCTCATGAAGAAGGTGAGCGCCGGGTCGGTCGCGGAGCTCATCAAGCTGCTCGCCGCCCGGGGGCCGTGAAGCGGCCCCCCGCGCCTTCCCGAGCCCGGCGCGCCGGTCACGGTTCCAACGAGCCGGGACCGCTCGGGAGCAAACGTACCCCGCCCCCTTGCCCGCAGTCTCAGGGCGTATGTTTGCGGGCCGGAGCGGGGCCGCTCGCGGGGCGAGCGGTGCGCGACACGGGGACCGGGTTCACGTCCCGCACGTCCGTTCGCCTGTTTGGGGCGCTCCGAACAACCTCGTCACCCGCCGCCCTCACTTCTTCTTCAGCACCCGGATCTCGACCTTCCGGAACTCGACGGGGTGGCTCTCGGACTGGAGCGCGATGTACCCCTCTTCGAGCAAGAGGTTCTTCTCGTCCTTGATCAGCTTTTTGGCGTCGGGGTCTTTGGGGTCGAGTTGCGGCTTCTCGTACTCCATCACCAGTTCGCCGTTGACGAAGTGCTTCACGGTGCCGGCCCCGTGGACCTCGATTTCGGCCGTGACCCACACGTCCCCGTCATACGTTTTGGACTTCGAGTTCTGGCAGTGCGGGGTGAACAGTTTCCCGCCCAGAACGATGTTCGTGCCCGGGGAGCACATGTTGTTCGTGGGGCGCTTGCCCTTGCCGAGCCCGCCGAGGAACTGGGCCTCGATGGACACCGGGAACTTCTGGTCCTTCGCCATCGTCTTCGGGTCCTGGCTGTGGAACATCACCCCGCTGTTCCGGGTGGCCCACCCCTCGCCGCCCTCGCACTGCTCCCCGACGAACCGGTACTCCACCTTCAGCCGGTAGTGCGAGAATTTCTCTTTATAAAACAGGTGCCCGAACTTACCGTCGAACTGCTTGTACTTGTCGTAACTCACTTTCAGGATGCTGTCCTCGACGCGGAACGTGTCCGCGTGGTTGTCCCCCACCTCGTACCCGGTGATTTTGGGCGTCCAGCCGTCGAGGTTCTTGCCGTTGAAAAGCGGCACCCACTTATCATCCTTGGAATCCTGAGCCGCTGATGAGAGCGGCCACGGGAGCCCGGCGGCCATTACGACCGGGACAAGAACCAGCCCCATCCAGCGGACCGAAGGTAGCGTCACAGCGGGTCTCCGAAAAGGCGGAAGTTGAACCACGCCACTAGTATACGGCGCGGGTCTTGCGCGCCGGGGGTGGCGCGAGCCGGAGTTACGGCCGGTTCTTGTACGTGTGAAGAATTGAAGTAACAGCCGAACTCGAACTTGGCGCGATCTTTCACTCTGTAACCATAAGGACATTCTCGGCCCTGCGTGGCTCACCAACCCCGCCGGTGGGCTTGCAATCCTACCCCCTCCGTTTTCATTCAACGAGGATCGCACCGTGAGTTTTCGTTCGACGTCGAAGTCGAAGTTGAAGAGCCGTCCCGTTGCTGGCCTCCGGTTGGAATCGCTCGAAACCCGCGCTGTGCCAGACGCCACATACTACGACCTCTCAAGTGGCAACTTTAGCCAAAACTGGACCGGAACTGACACCGCATTAAGCACCGCAGACAACTGGAGCGGGATTCCAAGCATCGTCGGGTATTTGGGTGACGGAATCACACCAACCGGCACTTCAACAGATCCGCAAACCGTCACGAACGATTCCACGAGCGTTGACCTCGTTCCTAATTCATCTGCAACAGCTACCGCTGGTGGCGTTCATGAGATCGCCAATGATGTGGTTGCTCTGCACGGTTCGAGTGCAGCAATTGGGCCGTATCTCCAGTTCCACATGAACGCAACTGGGCGCCAGGATCTGACTATCAGCTACCTCCTGCGCGAGCTTAACAGCACTACGACCAGCCAATTATTTGCCCTTCAGTACCGCAT
>DASWYH010001099.1:0-2637 GCA_036405095.1 Gemmata sp.
CCCCCGCACGCCTGCATCACCGGGTCCAGCGCCGTGGTCAGCCCGCCCGCCGGGCGCATCCACTCCACCGCCCCGTTCTTGTACCGGTGGATGTACGGCTCCCGGTTCGCCACCACGATCAGCTTCGCACCGCCGAGGCGAGTGCGCGCGACCTCTTCCAAACGTTCCTGGCTCCAGCCCATGTGATTGGACCTCGCGAGTCTGGTGAAACGGCGACGGGGCGATTGAGTCCGGGCGCTTTCGGAAACGAAGCGAGCGAGAACCGAGAGGAGTCGGGCAATTCCTCGCGCGAGCCGTGACGAGTCAGTCATCTAATTGAGCAAGACCGCCGCATTGGATGACGAAGGAAGGTGCAAACTCGGTGCCGAACCAGGTGTCCTTTCGGCCCCAAAAGCTCGAACCGAGTGATAAAGGCGGATTTGAGCTTGGGCAGGTCGCCGGGGACCCGAACCACGAACTGCGGTGGTGAAACTGGAACGGTTGGCAAAGGCCCGCACCGGCGCACCATGCGCCGCGGATTGTCGAAATGCGCTGGAGCCGCCGGGCCGTCGGTCAGAGTTACACACCCGAGGGAAGAAGCTACCCGGCCGGATCCGCTCGGCGGGGCGCCGAACTTTCGTAGCTCGCCCGTCTTGGGGCGCTTCTTCGGCGCAACCTCGTTGCTCTCGCTTCCGGCGTCCGGTACACTTACATTCAATCCTGCCTCGCTCTCACTTTTCTCCGGGACTGCTCCATGCTGCGCCACCGGTTCTGTGCGTGCGTCCTCTGTGCGGTCGCCGCAATCGTCGCCTCTTACCTCGTCCTGTTCGCCAGCCCGCAAACCGCGTCGGCTCAAAAGCCCG
Organism: Gemmata sp.; assembly: GCA_036405095.1. Lineage (GTDB taxonomy): Bacteria > Planctomycetota > Planctomycetia > Gemmatales > Gemmataceae > Gemmata. Next base: position 843 of record DASWYH010001099.1, read on the forward strand.
TGAGCTTCATCAACGACGTGGCGCCGATCTTCAAGGAGAACTGCTTCGCGTGCCACGACGCGAAGAAGAAGTCGGGCAAGTACGACATGACCACCTACGAAAAGATCATGGCCGGTGGGGTGGGTGGCGAACCGATCGTCCCGGGGAAACCGGACCAGAGCGAGTTTCACGCGCTCCTGGTCAGCACCGAACAGCGCCGCATGCCCCCGCGCGACAAGGGCGAGGCGGTTCCGAAGGACAAGGCCGCGATCATCGGGCAGTGGATCAAAGAGGGCGCGAAACTCGATGCGGGCCTCGACGCCAAGGCCGACCTCGTGAAGGAACTGCGGGTGCGCTGGAAACCGCCGGTGCCGCCGAAGGCGTACCCGTTCGCGATCATCGTGAACGCGGTGGCCTTCACGCCCGATAGCAAGTCCCTCGTCGTGGGCGGGCACCACGAACTGACCGTTTGGGATGTCGCCACCGGGAAGCTGACGAAGCGCATCTACACCCGCGCCGAGCGGGCCTACGGTCTGGCCTTCTTGCCGGACGGGAAGCTGGCCGTTGCGGGCGGGCGCCCCGGTCAGGAGGGCGACGTGCGCGTCTACGACATCGGCGCCAAAGGGAAAACCCAGGACGGGGTCGAGGTTCTCGACGGCGTGAGCGATACGAGGGTTCTGGTGAAGCACCTGTTCGACGTGGAAGACTCGGTGCTGTGCCTCGCCGTCACCCCGGACGGCAAGACGCTCGCCGCCGGGGGCTGCGACCGCGCCGTTCGCGTGTTCGATCTGTCGGAGGGGCTCGCGAAGGCGAAACTGGTGCAAACCGTCGAGAACCACGCGGACTGGGTGCTCGGGTGCGCCCTCTCGGCGGACGGCAAGTACCTCGTCACCGCCGGGCGCGACAAGACGGCCAAGGTCTGGGATCTGAAGGCGAAAGAATCGGTTGTGACCTTCCCGGAGCACCAGAACATCGTGTACGGGGTGGCGGTGAAGGCCGACGGCTCCGCCGGCTACTCGGTGGGTGCGGACAAGCAGCTCCGCACCTGGAAGCCGAACGGCGAGGGCAAGCAGGTGAAGAACGCTGGCGGGCACGGGGACGACGTGTTCAAGATCGTCGCGAACCCGAAGCAACCGTTGCTCGCGACGTCCAGCGCCGATAAAACCGTTCGGCTGTGGAACATGGACACGCTCGCGGCGGGCAAGGCGCTGTCAGGGTTGACCGACTACGTGTACACGGTCGCGTTCAGCCCGAACGGGGAGCTGGTCGCCGGCGGCAGCTACGACGGCGGGGTCGCGGTGTGGAACGTGAAGGACGGCAGCACGGTGAAGGTGTTCAACGCCAGCCCCGGGTTCGTGACGAAGGAGCCCGAGCCGAAGAAAAAGTGATTGGTTTCCAGTGCCCGTGGCCGTTCCGCTGGTGTTTCAATGGGAGAGGTTGCGATGTTCAGACGGGTTGTGAACTGGATCGCCGGGCCGCGTGCGGGGGCGCGCCGTGCGCCCGGCGCGTTGCGGTGCGAACTGTTGGAGGCCCGCGACGTACCCGCGGGGCTGTTCGTCGTCGGTGTCGGCGGGGCCACCCAGGCGGCCGATCCCGAGGTGTCCCTTTATGCCACCACCGGCCCCGGCGCGAACCAGCGCCTGGGGGTCCAACTGGAGGCGTTCGGGGGCACCGCCGGCGACACCCGGATCGCGCTCGGGGACGTGAACGGGGACGGCACCGACGACATCATCGCCGCCGCCGGTAAGGGCGGCGGGTCCGCAGTCAAGATCTTCGACGGGGCCGCCGCCCTGCGCGGGCTCTCGTCCGTGATCGC
>DASWYH010001100.1:0-2474 GCA_036405095.1 Gemmata sp.
GAGCCGGCATTGCGCCTTCTAATCGGGTGGGCGCGTCTTCGCCGGCCCACCAGTTTCGCGTGTCGAGGGTGGGGCCGGCGAAGACGCGCCCCACCCGCAAATCAATCCGACTAACCCAACCGCTGAATCAACTTCGGCAGCACCTGGCCCGACGGGCCATACAGCCCGATGTCAGCGTATGCGCTGGCTTCGGTGTGTGTGAGGTTCGCTTCGATCACGGTCGCGCCCTTGCGACGGGCGATCGGGATCAGCGACGCCGCCGGGTGGACCACGGCCGACGTGCCGACCACCAGCAGGGTATCGCACTCGTACGCGCTTTCACGGGCCTGGGTCCAGATATCGTCAGGGAGCCCTTCACCGAACCAGACGATGTGCGGGCGCAGCACGCCGCGGCACTGCGGGCACTCGGGCATGGCGCCGAGCGGTTCCAACCCGCGGTTCGTGACCGCAGCGCACACCGTACAGCGCGTCTGCCGCAGGCTGCCGTGAATTTCCAGCACGCGCCGGCTCCCGGCTTCGAGGTGGAGCCCGTCCACGTTCTGCGTGACGAGGGTGAAGTTGTCACCGAACCGGTCTTCGAGTGCGACCAGTGCGAAGTGCCCCGGGTTGGGCTTCACCGTGGCGACGTTGGCGCGGCGGGCGTTGTAGAACTGCCACACGAGCGCGGGGTCGCGGTCCCACCCGTCCGGGCTCGCAACGTCTTCGATCCGGTGCCCTTCCCACAGCCCATCCGCGGCCCGGAACGTGGGGACGCCGCTTTCGGCGGAAATACCGGCACCCGTCAGCACGCACACGCGCTTCGCGGCTCGGAGCCAGCGGGCAGCTTGGTCGAGCGCGGCGTTTTGTTCTTCGTCGGTCATCGGTTACCTCGTCGGCCGACCAGGGTACGTTGAGAGTAACCGATTTGCGCGCTCTGGGCAACGTGGTGTCGGGTCACCCGGTGACAACCGTTCCGGCTTCGTGACAAAGTTGTTCCGTGCGTTCCTTCTGGGGCGTTTCTGCGATCACCCGCACCACGGGTTCGGTGTTGCTCCCGCGCACGTGCAGCCACCAGTCGGGGCCGTCCAACCGCAGCCCGTCGTCCCGGTTGACGCGCGCGTCGGGCCACCGCGCTTCGAGGGCCGCGAGCGCCGCCGGGAGCTTCTCGCGCGACACGGTGAACTTCGTTTTGAGCATCGCGTAGGCCGGAAGCTCGGCCACCAGTTGCGAAAACGGCTTCCGCTCCTCGGCCATCAGCGAGAGGATGAACGCCATCCCCACGAACGGGTCGCGCACCCAACCGACCCGCGGGTCGATCACGCCGCCGTTGCCCTCGCCGCCGATGACCGCGCTCGTGGCCCGCATCAGGCCGACCACGTTCGCCTCGCCCACCGCCGAGCGGTAGCACGCGCACCCCAGAGCGGCTGCAACGTCTTGAGCCATGCGCGACGTGGACATGTTGATGACCACGGGGCCGGGCTGCTGCCGGAGCCGGTACTTCACCGCGAGCGCCAGGGTCACCTCTTCGCTCACGCACGCGCCGGTCTCGTCGATCAGCGCGAGCCGGTCCGAATCGGGGTCGAGCACGAACCCGACGGCGCACTCGTGCTGCTTCACCCACGGGGCCACGTCCACGAGATGCGCGGGGATCGGCTCGGGTTCGTGTGAGAACAAGCCGGTCGGCTCGCAGCCGTGCTGGATCACGTCGCAGCCGAGATCGGAAAGGAGCTGCGTGCCGAGCGGGCCGCCGGCGCCGGCGTTGGCGTCCAGGAACACCCGGAACCGCTGCCCCGCAACGGTCGCCACGCTGATGAGGTCGAGGACCGCGCCGGAGTGCTCGACGGCCACATCGGGCGGAACGCTGACAGTGCCGATCCCGTCCCACGCGGCGCGCGGGAACGTCCCCGATTCGTACAGGCCGCGGATCGCGTTCCCGGCTTCGGAGGGGAGCACCGCGCCGTCGGCCCCGAACATCTTGAGGCCGTTCCATGGCGCCGGGTTGTGGCTCGCGGTGATCTGGATGCCGCCGGCGGCGTTCAGCCGCTTCACCGCGAACCCGCACGTGGGCGTGGGAGCGATCCCGATGTCCTCGACAACGCACCCCGCGCCGAGCAACCCGGCGGCGACCGCGTGCCGGAGCATTTCGCCGCTCGGGCGACCGTCGCGCGCGAGGATCACCCGCTTGCCGGCCACCGTGGAACCGAAGGCCGCAGCGAAGCGGGTGGCGGCTTCGGCGGTCAAGCCCGCGCCGACGATCCCCCGGATTCCCGACACGGACACGATCAGATCGGACGGAACCGCCATGTTCTGCATCTCGCTGCGGAGGGCGAAGGGGGCGAGTGTGTTGTATGCCGCGCCCTCAGCGCCAACTCAGCACCTCTTCGCCGAACCGGTCGAGGAGCGCCTGTTTCCCTTTCTTGCCGACCGCGGATTCGGCGAGGGCGAGCACCTTCAAGTGCTTGAGGTGTTTCGACTTCGCCAGCGCGAGTGCCCCG
>DASWYH010001101.1:0-9171 GCA_036405095.1 Gemmata sp.
GGTCAGCGCACTGAAGATAACCGCTGCGGATCGACCAAACCGCCAGAAAACACTCCCACGTCCCCAAGAATCGCGGAGAACCGATTAGTTGAAAACCCTTATCTCGATCCGGGTCTTTTGTGCTCGCCCGTGACGACCTTCTTTGCCTTTCGTTCGGGTTCGTCATTCCGCGACGATCTGTGCCCCCTCGCGGGCGAACTTCCCGGCGGCGATCACCCCGCGTTTCGTCACCTTCGACCCGCGCGCGTACAGGAACCGCAGCCGCGCGCCTTGAGCGGCACTCTTGAGCCCCGCGTCGGTGAGCAACGTCCCTTTAAACGACACGATTTCTAACTCGGGGAGCGCGCCGGCCCCTGTCGCGGACCCGTCGCCGGCCTTCGTGTCGGACAGATCAAGATTGGTCAGCTTCTTGAGCTTTCCAAGCGCCGTGAGCCCGGTGTCGCTCACACCGCACCCGCTCAGCGACAGGTTCGTGAGCGCGGTGAACCGGTTGAGGTGCGGGCCGTTCGCGTCGGTGAACTTCGTGTCCGCGAGGTCGAGCTTGCGCAGCGCGGACGGCACGGGGAACTCCTCGAACGCCGCACCCGTGACGGCGGTGCGCTCCAGGTTCAGAACACGAAGCGTTTCGATGCTGCCGAGCGCGGCGACGCCCGCGTCCGTGACCGGCGCTTCCGCGCAACTCAGCTCGCGCAGTTTCTTCGAGCGGCCGAGGTGCTTCAACCCCGCGTCCGATACCTTCGTGCCGTCGAGTGTCAGCACCTCCAGCGCGGGCAAATCGGCCACAGCCCCGAGCCCCGCATCGGTAAGTGGCGTGTGTGTCGCGTTGAGGTCGCGGAGCTTCGCCCACCCCGGTGCCGCGAACGCGGACCCGGTGACGGGCGTGGCTGTTGTGTTGATCGCGTCGAGCGCGGGGAGCGCGGCGAGTTCCTTCAACCCGGCGTCGGTGATCTTCGTTTGGTAGAGAGCGATCTCTTCCAACCCCTTGATGTGCCCGAGGGGCACACACGCGGCATCGGTGACCGGACCAACGAGGCTCACCGCCTTGAGCCGTGGGAGCTTCGTGAGAACACCGAACCCGGCCCCGGTGACCTGCTCGCACTCGTGAATGCCGAACGAGCGGAGGTAATCGAACCCGGAGAGAACTGAGAGATCATTGTCGGTAAGTTTCTCACTCGCGAAGGTAAGTTCCGTGACGCACCGCAGCCCTTTTAAGTTAGTGAGCGCGATAGCGAGATCGGCGCCGCCCTCGACGCGCACTGTGAAGCCGCCGTCGGTCGCCGGGCCGTGAACGGACGCCCCCGCTTTTTGGATCGTGTCGAGCTTCGCGCGGTCCGCGTCCGTGAGCGGCGGCACCGTACCCGACACCGGCAGCGGCGGGAGCAGTTGCGGTTCTTTCTCGTGAGGCGGAACGACGGGGGCACCGAATTTTGGTGCCCCTGATGGGTCTTCGGTCGCAACTGCGGGTGGGTCGTTCTTGGGCCCGCACCCCACGAACCCGACGGGGACGAGGAGAAGGACAATTCGTGTCGCCGTCATGGGAGCCCCCGCGGGTGATACCACGAGTCTACACCCCGAACGACGACCTTACCATCGGCCCCAGTTACTGCTGCCGGGGCGCCGCCGTAGCTACCCGTGCGGTCGTGGGTGCTGGGAAGCGTCAGTACATTTTATTCGGCGGGAACGGCCAGTTCGTCAACGACGCGCTCCACGCCGATCGTGTTCTCAGCTACGCCCACCGCGAGGCGCTTGATCCGCGCATCGGGGGCCACACCGCGGAGCGTCACCGCGTTGCCCTCGGCGGTCACCTTGAACTCGACACCCACGAACCGCTTGTCCGCTGCGAGCCGTGCGCGCACCGCGTCGTCGGGACGTGTCGGCATCTCCTTTCGGAGCGCGTCGATCGGGGCGCTCACGTTTACCGCGGGCGGCAGCGCGTTGCGGAGTTTCGCCGCGCTCAACCGAGATACGGCCGCAAGTTTGTCCCCGTCAGACGCCTTGAACCGGCTCCCGACGAGCAGCAGGAAGAGTGCAACCAGAATCATCACGGCCGCGAACTGGCGCATGGGACCACCGGGCGGTACACGGGCAACCCCGTTTAGTATGCCCGAGGGACGCGCCGCGCGCAAGGGAGCACGCGCAGCCAGTTGCCCCCGCACCGGCGGGGGGCCGATGAGTTGACCGGGTCGCCATGTGGGTATCAGGCCACGCGGGCGGACGGTTGGGCAACCGGCCAGAGAACCCGGCGCTCGATGTCGTCCGGGTCGTCTTCGCTCGGGGTTTCGAGGAGGACTGTTGCCCGGTTCAAGAGGTTGTGTCGCGCCAGAACCCCCTGAACGATGCGCAATGCGTTGCTGGGTTCGGTCACCGTTTCAAGGTAAACGCTGGTGACCCCGGCTTCGGTTTCACCGAGACCGCACTCGCCGGCCCTCTCGGCGATCAAGGCCGAATTGAAGTCGCGCTCCAGGCGGGCGCGCAAGTCGAACTCCTCGTCCGTTCCGAACGTGCCGGTAACGGGCAGCCGAACGACCATCCCGAACGTCATTGCGAGTTCCTCCATGACGGCGTGATGAGCTGTTGGTGAAAGTACCCGGTCGGTGGCGTGAAGGAAAGCCGCGGGGGCACGGAAACCGATTTTTCGCGCCGCCCCGAGCGACGGGCGCGAAACCGCCGGTGAAATTCACATTCCGCTCGTAACCTGCGTTAGCGCATCGACAAGAAAGTCAACATCGGCCGGAGTGCTGAACGGCCCCGGGCTGACGCGAACCAACCCGTCCGGAGCCGTTCCGAGTGCCTTGTGGACGTAGGGGGAGCAGTGCAGCCCCGGGCGCACCGCGATGTTGAACGACTGGTCGAGCAAGCCCGCCAGCTCCGGTGCCGGGAGGAACTCGCACCGGAAACTGAGTGCACCGACCCGTTGCGCGGCGTTCGCGTGCCCGAACACCTCGAACCCGGGTAGATCCACGAGCGCATTTCGCAACCGTTCGCACAGTTCCCCTTCGTGCCGGTGAATGGATTCGACGCCGCGCTCTTCGACGAAATCCAGACCCGCGACGAGCCCCACAACGCCCAGCACGTTCGGGGTTCCCCCTTCGAGGTGGTGCGGGAAGTCGGTGGGTTGCGTCGGCGTGAGCGAGTCGCCGCCGGTGCCGCCCTCGCGCCAGGGGCGGAGCGCGGCCCGCGTCCCGACGTACAAGGCACCTGTGCCCGTGGGGCCGAGCAGCGACTTGTGCCCCGGGAACGCCAGGAGATCGATGCACGCGGTCTGCACGTCGAGCGCGAGAACGCCCGCGGTCTGGGCCGCATCAACGAGGAAGAGCAGATCGTGTTCGCGCGCGATGCGCCCCACTTCGGCGACGGGTTGCACGGTGCCGAGGACGTTGCTCGCGTGCGTCATCGCGATGAGCCGCGTTTTGGGCGTAATTGCGGCCCGCACGGCTCCCGGATCGATGGTGCCCCCCCCGTCGGCGGGAACGCGCGTGAGGGTGATGCGCCCGGCCTCGGCGAGCGCCACGAGGGGCCGCGAGACGCTGTTGTGTTCGAGGTCGGTGGTGATGACGTGGTCGCCCGCGTTGAGCGCGCCTTTGAAGGCCATGTTGAGCGCGTCGGTACAGTTGAGCGTGAACGCCCACCGGTCCGGGTTGCGCCCGTTAAAGAACCGGTTCAGGCGGTGCCGGGCGTCGGAGAGGGCGTGCTCGGATTCGAGCGCCATCCGGTGCCCCGAGCGGCCCGGGTTGGCGAGCGAGTGCCGGGCGAACCGGTCCATCGCGACGTACACCCCTTCGGGCTTGGGGAAACTGGTCGCGGCGTTGTCGAGGTAGATCATGGTGAACCGTCTATTGGGCCGAATCGGCTCTCAAGAATCGCCCAGAGAGTGTAACCGCGCCGGTCTTCGGGCAGAACCGCGTCCAGGAACTGGTACAGTTGGCGTTTCTGTTCGTCGGTCAGGTCGGCGACGTGGAACCGCACGTCGCGGGCGTTCGAGACCGGCGGGTGGTGGCCGTGGTCAACGAACTGCCACCAAGCTAACCGGTCGGCCCAGACCTCGCGCGGAACGCCGCTCGCAATGAGTTCCGTTTCGTGCGCCCTCACCCCGTGGCGCCACGCGCGCTCGCTCACACGGTCGCGCCGGAAGCTCATGACGGGGTGTCCGGCATGAACGTGATCTCTGACCCGTCGGCCGGCCGGTAGCGCGCCGGTCGCGTGGCGCGGTGCCGCGCGAGAAACGCAGAGAGGGCATCGGGGCCGAACGTCGGATTCCGCCCCTTCTCTGCTTCGAGTGCCCGGAGCATCTCGCGCCTGTCTTCGCTCGTAAAGAATCGCCGCGGGTACGGCTGATTCATTCGCGCCTGGGCAACCGCGATTTCCTCGGCCGTGGCTTCCTGTTTCTGTGGTTCTGGGGGCGGGGTGATCGCCTCGTTCATTGCGGCCTCCGCTTGTGGCTTAAACATTCAGCCTACCCACATCGAGCCACGCAACTCAACAAGACGATCAGTGCCCGACGTACTTCGCGTAGAGGGTGCGCGCCTTGTCGGGCTCATCGGTGCCCTTGATGATCGCGCGCCCGTCCTCGAACACCGTGAACTCGTACGGGTCGCCGTTCTCGACCAACTGGAACTTCAGCAGGAACTTGTTGTAGCTCACCGTGCCCGATTGCTTCAGCACGCTGGCGAGGTACGCGAAATCGAGCTTGCCCTTCGTGCGGTGGCTCACCTGCACCGCGTTTCGGCCGCACAGCGCGGTCGTTTGTGTGCCGTGCGCGCCGTCGAGCCACTCGAAGTTCCGCTTCGCGCAGCAGGGGCACTGCCCCTTGCGGCCCGCGAGCGGCGCCACCTTCACGCGCTTGTTCGTGTTCTCCCACACGTCGAGGATCAGCAGCTCGCGGTTGACGGCCGACCTGTTCCCCGAGAGCAGCTTGATCGCTTCGGTGGCCTGGTAGCTCGCGACGATGTTGACCGCCGGGGCGAGCACGCCCGCCGTCTCGCACGTGCCGGTTTCGCCGGGCGCGGGGGCCGCCTCGAAGACGCACCGCAGGCACGGCGTTTCGCCGGGGATGATGGTCATGCTCATCCCCTGACTGCCGACCGCCCCGCCGTACACCCACGGCTTCCCGTGTTTGAACGCGACATCGTTAATCAGGTAACGGATCTCGAAGTTGTCGCTGCCGTCGAGGATGAGATCGGCCCCGGCGCAGAAGTCCTCAATGTTGGTGCGGTTGATGTCCGCGACGATCGGTTCCACCTGCACCGACGAGTTGATCTGGCGCAGCTTGGTCGCGGCGGCTTCCGCTTTGGGGAGGTTGTTCGCCACGTCAGATTCGTCGAACAGGACCTGCCGTTGCAGGTTCGAGGGCTCGACGAAGTCGCGGTCGATCACCCGCACGAACCCGACGCCGGCTCGCACGAGGATGTTCGCGAGGACGGTGCCCAGCGCGCCGCACCCGCAGAGCGTGACGCGGCTGGCGAGGAGCTTCTCTTGCCCGGCTTTGCCGAGACCCGGGAAGCGCATCTGGCGGGAGTACCGTTCGAGAGGGTTCGTGTCGTTCATTGGGTGCGTTAAGTGATGAAGGGGAGCGGTTCGCGCTCCCCTTCCTGTGTTGGAGATGGCGCCGGTCTACTGACCGATATCGTTCTCTTTGAGGAACTCTTGCAGGAAGCGGACGTGCTGTTTGGGCCACTTCTCTTCTCGGGCGAACCCGACCAGCGCGGCCATGTCCTCGCGGACCCGCCGGAGGTCCGGCCCGTCGAGCCGCTGCATGTACGAAACGAGGTAGTGCATCGCCTCTTCGGCCACGGCCGGGTTCAGCACCCCGGGTTCCGAGCCTTCCAGGAACACGTAGGCGTGAATGGCCGCGAGCAGCAGCGGGTGGACGCCGAGTTCCGCCGGGATCAGCGGGAACACCGCGGCCCCGTCGGGCGCCTCTTCGGGCTTCGCTTCGGGCGTTTCCTCTGGCATACTTAACACCCGACGAGGTTAATCAAGTGCAGGCGCTCCTCTTCATTGAGGAGCACATCGGGCGTTTCTCGGAGATCGTACTCGTAGCCATCGTGTTCGCGGTACAACCCGAACCAGTCCGCCGAAGGTGAGCCATCGGCTTTTTGGAACCGTGCAAATAACGACGGAACGCGCTGGAACAACTCGGGAACAATGGTCGCTAGCGTCCGCCCGACCACCCGACGTTCGGCGTTGTCGGGTGTAACGTTGCCCCGGTCGAGAAAGCAAACCGGGATCCCGATAATGGGCATCGCTCAGCCCCCGGCGACCGCGGGAATCAGCGCCAGAACCACCCCATCGGTGACCGCCGTGTCCATCTCGTCGAGGTAGCGGACGTCTTCGTCGTTCAGGAACACGTTGATGTACGGCCGGACCTTTCCGTCCGCGAACAGTTTCGGCTCGACCCCGGGGTACTGGCGCACGAGGTCCGCGAGCGCGTCCTTTACGGTCGCGCCGGTCACTTCCACTTCCGCTTTCCCGCCGGTCTGCTCGCGCATCGGGGTCGGGATCTGAATCTTGATCGCCATACGGTCCTCGTATCGATTCGGTCAGCGCCGGGGCGGTAACGTCGCCGCAAAGGTTCCAACAGTCAGTACCAGCGCCACGACCAGCCACACCTTCCATAGTAGGGGAAGTTTGCGGAACCCGATCATGGCGTTGTTCTCGGCGGTAAAGCCGGCCACCATCCGGTTCGTCCAGGGGAACAACAAGAGGCCCAGCCCGACCCAGGTGCCGGCAGCAGCGAGCAGGATCACCAAGGCCCGTATCCGGCCGCCCTCGCGGTCGAGCTGGTCGGAGAACACAACGACCGTCATCAATGCCCCAAGGGCGACCAGCAGCCCTCCCACCAGCCGCGACTTTTTGTGCGGCCGGTCCAGGTCACCGTCGGGGGCGGGCCTGTCGTTGCTCATACGAGCGCCGGTTCCGCGACCGGGTCGCCCAGCCCCACCAGTTGCTTGAAGTCGGCGAGCGCCGCCTTGATGGTCGTCGGCTCGTCGATCGCGTCGAACACCGCGTCCTGGGTCTTGAGCCCGTTGCCGGTGATGCAGATCACGATCTCCTCGTGCCGCGGGATGCGGCCGGACTCGATCAGCTTCTTCGCAACGGCAAGCGTGGTGCCGCCGGCGGTTTCGGCGAACACGCCCTCGGTCTTCGCGAGGAGCTGCATCCCCTCCACGATCTCCGCGTCGGTCACGTCCTCGGCCCAGCCGCCGGTTTCGCGGATCAGCTTCGCGGCGAAGTACCCGTCCGCCGGGTCGCCGATGGCGAGGCTCTTGCAGATCGTGTTCGGGGTCTTCACCGGCTTGTGGCGCTCGCGGTTGCTCTTCACGCAGTCCGCGATCGGGTTGCACCCGGTCGCCTGTGCCCCGTACATTTTCGTGGTGACCGGCTGATCGACCAACCCGAGCTTGCTGAGTTCGGTGAAGCCCTTGTGGATCTTGCCGATCAGCGCGCCGCCGGCCATCGGGCAGACGACGTGCTGCGGGAACCGCCAGCCCAGGTCCTCGGCGATCTCGAACCCGACGGTTTTGGAACCCTCTGCGTAGAACGGGCGGAGGTTCACGTTTACGAAGCCCCAGCCGTACTCCATCACGATTTGCGTGCAGAGCCGGTTCACCTGGTCGTAGGTGCCGGACACCTTGACGACCTTCGCGCCGTAAAGCGCGGTCCCCATGATCTTCACGCGCTCGAGGTCCGCGGGCACCAGAATGGTGGCTTCCAGCCCGGCGGACGCGGAGAGCGCAGCGACGCTGTTCGCCAGGTTCCCGGTGCTAGCGCACCCGACCATGCGCATCCCGAGTTCGCGGGCTTTCGAGAGGGCGACGGAAACGACGCGATCTTTGAACGAGAGGGTCGGGAAGTTGACCGCGTCGTTCTTGATCCACAGGCGCTCGACGCCGAGCGCGTCCGCGAGCCGGTCGGCGCGGATCAGCGGCGTGCCGCCGACTTGCGGGCCGACGGTGGGTTCGCCGTCGAGCGGGAGGAGTTCCCGGTAGCGCCACATGTTCTTGGCGCGGGATTGGAACTTCGCCCGGCTGACATGGGGCTTGATCTTTTCGTAGTCGTAGGCGACTTCGAGCGGCCCGGAGTCTTCGGCGCAGAAGAAGTGCGCGCCCTTCGGGTACAACTTGCCGCAGACGCGACACTTCAGCCCCAGTACGAAGTCGTTGTTTGCCACAGAATCACTCCCCGGTGAAATATCGCACGCAATCTTGATTGCGCTATCGGTTTTCGTTTCGGGGTGAGTGCTTAGCCAGATGCTCCGCGGCTCATCGGCCCGCGGCAGTTGGTGAGATAAGAGTACGACGGAGCGTTTTCGGTATCGAATGGCCCCGTGCGAGATCTTATCTTCCCCGGCCATACCGCGTCTCAAAGACGGCGGCGTTTGCCGGGCAGGAGTTAGCACCTGCATCTGGGGGGTGCGGTTGTGTGCCGCACCGGTTCAGACCGGTTGCTGTGGCGTCGTCGGGCCTGGCCCCTCGACCACTCTGGATAAGATACTCACCAGTGTAAGTTGTCAGAACGGCCGCGCGAGCGCGACTCGTTGGAAGAAGGATATGGTGTCTTCGCGACGGAGGCAACGCAAATTGGGGAAATTTCGTGTCCGCCTATCCGCGCCACTCCATGGTTAGTTCCCGAGTGCCCGCTCTTGAATTCGGACCTCGAACGACTCCGCGACCGGCGAGCGGACGAAGGCGAGCTACTTGTTTCCAAGAATTTCCGCTGTGGGCCGGAGCAACGCGCCGGGCAGTTTTCACGGGCCGTCCTGGCGGCCGACACGAACTAATAATTATATAAAAATACACCTATCAAGTTGCGACAGAAGGCGGTTGCCACGCTCGGCCCCGATGACAACCACAAAGGGCGCGCTGACGAGGAATGTCAACTCGCGTGAGGCTCGTTGGTCGCATGCGCTCACTGCCGGCATAAAATACTAAAGTTTAAGCCGTTCATGATGCGAATGCTCTTGGGCCACCGAACCGTCGGCCTGTTTACCAATTCCGGAGCAGGTCGCCGTCGTACCCAAAGCCTGCCCGAAAGTGAACATACCACCGCCTGAAAGGCGGTGGCTTCGAGTAACGGACTGAAAGTCCTGTTCCGACCGGAGGTCGGCTGAAGACTTCCGGCCCGAGGCCGGCTGAAGCTACGAGGGGGCGCCCTCGACCCCGAACTCGGTGT
>DASWYH010001102.1:0-4060 GCA_036405095.1 Gemmata sp.
ACTCTCCACACGTTCCACACTCTCCACAAACCGAACCGGCGGGAACACAGAACTGCGAACACAAACCAATACAGGAGGAACGGTTACGTCTGTGGGCGTCGAAATCCCTGGATCTGATGTGGCTGCCGGAAAGTTGGGCGACCCCGTTCTACCACGAGACCAAGTGGTACTGGCGAGTCGATGCGATGTTTGGGGCGCGGGTGCTAACGGTCCAACGCCGAGCCGCTGAGAAGGGGATTGTGCTGGTGGAAAGTGAACTCGGGAACGCGGAGCTCGTCCGCAACTACCTCGAAGAACTGGGCCAATGGGCCGAAGCCGAGCGCCTCGCGAGCGCCGGCCCGGTGTCACTGCCGACCCAGGTCGTAACCGAGACGGCGGACTTGGTTCGGTTCGGGTTCTCCCCGGCGACGTTTGGCGCGCCACTGGAATCGTTGTTGAGGAAGCACAGCATCCCGTTGACCCAGAGCCCGCCGGACGACGCGCCGGGCGCCCCCGAAATCCGGCCTCCGGCCCCCTCACGGGACAAGCCCCGGGCCAAGCCCAAGCTCCACACGCCCCAGCGCGACGAGCCGGCTTTGTTCTGACCCCTGACGAGTTTCGATCCCCGTGAGACGCCGAGCGAGCGCACCGCGCGGCCGTCTTCAGCCGAAGGTGCGCGCAGAAAGGCGTCCGATGTCACACCAAGAGTCTCTTTCGCTCGCGACGCTCGGCGAGCTGAGCGCCGGCCAGTCCGAGGCGATCATCAACGCGGCGTTGCGTCAGGCGATCCGCGACACCGAGGACCGCGGGGCCGACAAGAAGTCCCGCAAGGTCATGATCGAGATCGACCTGAAGAAGATCGGCGAGAGCGTTGCCGCGACGGTGAAGGCGAAGGTCACCATGCCGCCGTACCAGACGGAAACGACGATCGGCGACATCAAGCTCAACGAACGCGGGCAGCCGGAGATGGTGTTCGCGCCTGCCTCTCCTCACAACCCGAAGCAGCAGACGCTCCCGATCGGCGGCTGATTTTCGTTCGCTCGTGCCGGCGCCGTGTTGGTGCCGGACCGTTCTCACCCCTGTGGAGTTTCACCGATGGAAGAGCACGAATTCCTGTTCGAGAAGGGGCGCGCGTCGGCCGCCCAAATCATCGAGTGCAGGCAAGAGCCGGACGGCGTGTATTTCGTGCGGAACGCGGACGGCAACATCACCCGCCACGTGGCCGCGCCGCGCCCCGAGAAGCACACCGCCGGTTCGCTCCAGGCGATCGGAGTCCTAGCGAACGAGTGGGCCGGCAAGTGTCGGGTGTGGGTCAGCGAGAAGGCCGTGGTGCTCAAGTTCGGGGACAACGGGGAGCACACTGCCAAGCTGGAACTCAGCTACTCCGAGCAGATCCATTTGCTCGCGGAGTGGCACCGGCACCGTACCGCCCACACCCAGGCCGCGCTCATCTCGTTTTTGCGGACGACGCTCCGCGACACGCTACCCTCGACCAGTCTGCTCGACGCCATCAGGAAGGTGCGCTTCAACGCGCAGGCGGCCCACACCGGCGAGATCACGCACGGTAAGGCGTCGATCGGCAAGGAGCTGACCGGCGAGATCACCGGCTCGGGTGCGATCCCCGAGTACGTCACGTTTACGGTGCCCGTGTTCGTCAACACGTGTTTCCGTCACATCGTCGCGCAGATCGAGTGCGCCATTGAGCCTGACGCGGGGAGCGGGCAGTTCCGGGTCGTGCCGCTCCCGAACCGGATCATCGACGCGGGCGACACCGGGCTTCGGGCCATCGTCGAGGAAATCGAGACGCGGGTGCCAACAGGGACGGACGTCCTGATCGGGACGCCGTGAGTTGAAGGTGCGGCCCGGCGGGCGGGCACTGTCCGCCTGGGTCCGCGATGCGGGCGCATGCCTGCATAGCTCGCAGGCGGGACTTGTGAAGCGTGCAAGGGCACTGAAAAACACCCGCGGCGTAGCGCCGCAGAAACGGCTGTCCGAAACCCGCCGGGCCGCGGGGCGACCATCGCAGAACCGCGGCCCGGTGTCCAGTTCGATTCATACGAGGCTTGCAATGCCCACAACCGAACAAGACGCCTGTCCTCTGAATGGCGACCGCCCCGCGACGCCGCGCGAGCAACCCGCGCCGGTGCCGAACGACTCGCGCCCGATCTGGGCTCTGGTCATCGAAGACATGAAGGCGCGGGACCGCATCGGACGTGAGCGGTACGGAACTCCGCTGCAAGCGAACAACGGCCGCGACGCGCTCCGGGACGCCTACGAAGAGGCGTTGGACCTCGCGGTCTACCTGCGGACGGCCATCGAAGAACGCGACCTTACGCGGGCCGCAGCGAAGGAGAAGACACAGCCATGAGCTTGCTCACCGGACCCGAGATCGACCGTCTCGCCAAGCGGCCAATGCCGTTCGACGGCCGGCCCATTTTGCCGCACATCGACGTGTCGCCGTGGCCGGGCACTGCCGGCCCGAACTCGCTCGACGTTCACCTGTCGTCGATGCTCCTCGTGTACGACCTGCCGCGCGACCGCTACGAGTGGGTGACGTTCCCGGACGGCTGCGTCCGGTTCGTGCCCGTACTCGATTCCCGGAAGCCGAACCGGACGAAGCCGATCCCGTTCACCGATGAGGGCTTCGTGTTCGTGCCGGGCGTGCTGTACCTGGGCTGTACGCGCGAGGTGATCGAGTGCCACGGGTTGGTGCCGTACATCGACGGGCGGTCGTCGGTCGGCCGGCTCGGGGTGGCGATCCACAAGACCGCGGGCCGCGGCGACGACGGCTGGGTCGGCGCATTGACGCTCGAAATCAGCGTCGAGGAGCCGACGCGCCTGTACCCAGGTGACCGCATCGGCCAACTCACGTTCCACACGCTCGTCGGCGAACGGCGCCCATACTTGGGTCGCTACCAGATGTCCAGTGGCCCGGTCGCGTCGCGCATGCACCTTCCTGACGGAGAAACCTCGTGAAGCTCACCTGCTCCATCCGCGACATGCTCGCCGCGTGCCAGCTCGTGGCGCCCGCGGTGTCGGCGCGCACCACGAAGCCGGTCCTTGAGAACCTCAAGGCTGAGGCCACCGACTCGTCGCTCACGCTCACCGCCTACGACATGGAGGTGGGTATCCGGTACACGGTGCCGGGCGTGACGGTCACCGCTCTCGGCGCGTGCATTCTGCCGCTCGCCGAACTGGTCCAGATTCTGCGCCGGGCCGATGGCGGCGACGTGACGCTCGACGTGAGTGACCAGCACATCACCGTCCGCGTGCCCGGCGCCCGGTACAACCTGCCGGTTACGCCGGTGGCCGAGTTCCCGGACCTGCCGGCGTTCGACGCCGACGCGCCGGCCCACACGGTCACGGCCAACGCCCTGCGCGAGCTGATCCGCCGCACCGCGTTCGCCGCGAACAAAAAAGACACCACGGCCAGGTTCTCGCTGGCGGCGGTGCTGTGGCACGTCGAGGCGGGGGCCGTCGAGTTGGTCGGCACGGACACGAAGCGGTTGTCGGTGGCCCGCGCGTCCGCGGCCCTCACGGGCGAACCGCCGACCGGCACGCACCTGGTGCCGCTCAAAGCGGTGGGGCTCCTCAGTTCGTGTCTGGACGTCGCGGACGGTTCCGTGTCGGTCACCCTGCGGCCCAACGACGCCCTGTTCCGGGTCGGGCCGGCGCTCATCTATACGGCTCTCGTGCAGGGCAAGTTCCCGCCCTATCGCGACATCTTCGCGAAGGCGGCGGGCGCGGCGAACGTCGGGGTGGCGGTGCCGACGGCCACATTCCTCACCCGGGTGCGTCAGGCCGAGGTGACCACCGACAACGAGGCAATGCGGGTGGACCTCACGTTCGGGTCCGGGGCCGTGGTGCTCAGGGCCAACGGCCCGAACACCGGGGCCAGCGAGGTGACTCTGGCCCTGCCCGGCTACAGCGGCCCGAAAACCGAGATCGCGTTCGACCCGGTGTACCTGACCGAGTTCCTCCGGGCGGCCGACGGCGCCCCGGAGGTCGGACTGAAACTGGCGGGCGGCGAGAAGCCGGCGGTGTTCACGTGCGGCGAAGAGTGGAAATATTTGGTCATGCC
>DASWYH010001103.1:0-11027 GCA_036405095.1 Gemmata sp.
CGCCGGCGCTCACTTCGCCGGGAGCAGCTCCTTCGTCGTGGTCAGCACGCCCTCGGACTTCACGCTCACTGTGATGCCTTGCGCATCGACCACCACATCGAACCCGAGCAGCCCCTTTGTGTTCTCCGCCGGGTCCGTGCCGTCAATGCACACGTCCGCGGTCGTGGTCATCTTGATCGCCCCGCGCTTCAACGGCGGGCCGTCCTTCCCGAGATCCTTGAGCGGGAACTCGGCAACCAACTCGATCACCCCGAACTGTTTGCCGTCCTTTTTGTACGCCTTCAGCAGTTTACCGGTCATCGCCGCCTTCGTACCGTCCACGGTCATCTTGCCCGCGCCCAGGCTCTTGACGAACTTCGCGGTATCGACCTTCCACGAGTCGCCCGGTTTGACCGCCTTCCCGGGCAGAAAGTCCTTCGTTGTCGGCTCGTCGGGCTTGTTGAACTCCTCGTCGAGTTTCTGCGCGAAATCGCCCAGCGGCTTTTCCGAGGTGAAAGCGTACTTCCCGTCTCGTTTGGTAATCGTGATCGGCACACGCAGCGGCGCCACCACGTTGCCCTTTCCGCCCTTGGTTTCGTACTTCTCATACACGCGAACCGCCCGCATCGGCTTTTCGCCCCCGGCGGCGCCGGGCACCAGAACCTCTTCGGTGTACTCGATCCGCCGGGTCTCTTCCCGATCCTTGCCGGTCTTCTTCCCGCCGATCTCGTACTCCTCGGAGACCACGGTCTTCTCGGTTTTGATGACCTTGTACCGGGCACCGGCCTTCGGGGCCGCGAGCTTGATCTCGACCGCATCCTCGGCCGCGGCCGTCACCGCGAACAGGGCGACGAGCACAACACCAGCAAGGGGGCGCAACATACGCGGCGGCTCCGACGAGGAGGAAAAGGACCGCGAGCGCACCAGGTGCCGCCCGCGGCGGAGGTCATTTTACGGACTTGATAGTCCTGGTGCGGACGGTGTCGGAAGTGATCTTCGTCTCCTTTCCCGCTTCTTGACTGGTCACGTTAACCCGGACAGCCATTTTCATCACGCCGTCCGGGGCGGAGCCGTCGGTCACCGCGTCCAGGGCGGCCACAATCTTGACCGTTCCGCTCGCGGTTCCGCCCTTCGATCCTTCCACCGGCGTCGGATCGATCACGAGATCGAACGCGAACGCGATGCGGCCCCACGGCTTCCCGTCCTGGGTGTACGCGCGAACCAGCGTGCCGGTCATTTTGCTCTTCCCGGTGTCGATCCCGAACGGCAGTTCGCTGAGCAGGTCCTTCACCGCTTCCGGGTTCACGGCCCACGACTCACCGACCTTCACCGCCCTTTTGGGGAGCAGGTCTTGCACCGCACCCTTCTTGTCAGACGGGCCGAACTCCTGTTTCAGCTCCGAAGCGCTGAGCGGATCGAGATCCTTGCCGTCCACGGTGAACGTGTACCCGGTGCCCTTCTTCTCGATGGTCACCGTCTTGCCCTGGTACGCGAGCGGCTTCGGCCCTTTCGTTGCGAGGTCGTACTTGGTCGCGTTCCGGTACGCGCGGATCAACTTCGTCGGCTGAGCCGCGCCGGCGGGCATCTCCAGTACGGTTTCCGTGTACTCGGCCGCGGAGTCCTCTGGCAGCTTGAACGCCTCCTTCCCACTGCCGCCCTCAATCGTGCCGGTGCTGACCGTTGTTACGGCCAATTTGTCACCTTGCTGTTCCTCGCGAATCTTCAGGGTAAAGGCGGCGCCCGGGTCGGGCGGGGAAGCACCTTCCGCGGAACTCGTGGGGCCGGTTCTGTTCTTGCCGCAGCCGACGAGCAGCACGAGCGCCACCGCCAACGGGGTGATTCTGCGGGCCATGCGGGTGCTCCTGAATGTGGGAAAGGGCCGCTCACAGTGGCGCGGCGGGGGCATCCTGATCCCAGTAGTTTCAAGTGGTCAGCGGTCAGTGGTCAGTGAACAAAGAGACAAGAAGGAAGCACCGGGTTTGGAAGCTACCCCGGAACGCACTTCGCCCGGCTGATCACCGACCACTTGAAACTACGGAATCCGAAGTCTTATCCCACGCGAGCGGTGTTGCGCCCTTGGCCTCGGGGGCCGCATTCGTAAGCTAAGCGGAGTTTGCGCCGAACATCTATGCCGCCGGCCGCGCCTTCACCCGTTGATCGAGAACCATGCCGAAACGCACCGACATCAAGAAGATCCTGCTCATCGGTTCCGGCCCCATCATCATCGGCCAGGCGTGTGAGTTCGACTACTCGGGAACGCAGGCCTGCAAGGCGCTCCGCGAAGAGGGCTATTCGGTCGTCCTGGTGAACTCCAACCCGGCGACCATCATGACCGACCCCGAAACCGCCGACCGCACCTACATCGAGCCGATCACCTGGGAGGTGGTGGAGAAGATCATCATCGCCGAGCGCCCGGACGCGCTGCTGCCCACCCTCGGCGGCCAGACCGCGCTGAACACCGCGATGGACCTCTTCAAACGGGGCGTGCTGGCGAAACACGGCGTCGAGATGATCGGGGCCAACGCGGACGTGATCGACAAGGCCGAGGACCGGCAGCGGTTCAAGGACGCGATGGTCAAGATCGGCGTCGCGGTGCCCAAGTCGGTCGTGGTCCACTCGCTCGAAGAGGCCATGAAGGCGGTGGAGGCGGTCGGCCTGCCGTGCGTCCTGCGCCCGAGCTTCACGATGGGCGGCACCGGCGGCGGGATCGCGTACAACCGCGACGAGTACCGCGACCTCATCACCCACGGGCTCGCGCTCTCGCCCACCACCGAGGTGCTGGTCGAAGAGTCGGTGATCGGCTGGAAAGAGTACGAACTGGAGGTGATGCGCGACAAGGCCGACAACGTCGTCATCATCTGCTCGATCGAGAACCTCGACCCGATGGGGGTCCACACCGGCGACAGCATCACGGTCGCCCCCGCGCAAACGCTGTCGGACAAAGAATACCAGAAGATGCGGGACAAGGCGAAGGACATCATCCGCGAGATCGGCGTCGAGACCGGGGGGAGCAACATCCAGTTCGCGGTGAACCCGGCCGACGGGCGGATGATCGCCATCGAGATGAACCCCCGCGTGTCGCGGTCGAGCGCGCTGGCGTCGAAGGCCACCGGGTTCCCGATCGCCAAGATCGCGGCCAAACTCGCGGTCGGGTACACGCTCGACGAACTCAAGAACGACATCACCCGCGAAACGCCGGCCTGCTTCGAGCCGACCATCGACTACGTGGTCACCAAGGTGCCCCGGTTCGCGTTCGAGAAGTTCCCGGAAGCCAACGCGACGCTCACCACCCAGATGAAGAGCGTGGGCGAGACGATGGCGATCGGCCGCACCTTCAAGGAGTCGCTCCAGAAGGCGCTCCGGGGGTTGGAGGTGGGCCGGTTCGGGCTGGGCTGCGACAAACGCGACCGCTGGGGCACCCCGGCGCAACCCACGGTCGAGGAGATCACCGCCAAGCTGTCCAGCCCGAACGCGGACCGCATCTGGTACATCCGCTATGCGCTGCTCGCGGGCATGACGCTCGAAGAGGTCCACCAGCGCACCAAAATCGACCCGTGGTTCCTGCGCGCGATCCAGGACCTCATCGCGGTCGAGAACGAACTCCGGGCCGCCGAGACGCTCGACCGCGTCACCCCCGAGCTGATGCTCAAGGCGAAGCAGCACGGGTTCATCGACCGCCAGCTCGCGGGCCTGTGGCACGCCTCCATTGCCGAGGTGCGGGCCGCGCGCAAGGCGTTCGGGGTCGAAGCGGTGTTCAAGAGCGTGGACACCTGCGCCGCCGAGTTCGAGGCGTACACGCCGTACTACTACAGCACCTACGAAGCGGGCGTAACGCGGAGCTCGGAACCCGGAATGCGGAATGAAGGCCACGGCCAATCCGGTTCCTCGTCTGCTTCAGTTCCGCACTCCGAGGACGAGGTGCGGCTCACCGGTAACAAGCCGCGGATCATGATCCTCGGCGGCGGGCCGAACCGCATCGGCCAGGGGATCGAGTTCGACTACTGCTGCTGCCAGGCCGCGTTCGCGCTCCGCGCCAACGGCTACGAAGTGATCATGGTGAACTCGAACCCGGAGACGGTGAGCACCGACTACGACACCTCGGACCACCTCTTCTTCGAGCCCCTCACCCCCGAAGACGTGCTGAACATCCACGACCGGATGGCCCCCGAGGGCGTGATCGTCCAGTTCGGCGGGCAGACCCCGCTGAACCTCGCGACCCCGCTCCAGGCCGCGGGCGTGCCCATCATCGGCACGAGCGTGGACAGCATCGACATCGCCGAGAACCGCGAGCGGTTCGCCAAGCTCGTCACCGAGTTGGGGCTGCTCCAACCGGCCAACGGGACCGCCGTTGACGAGGCGCAGGCGCTCCGCGTCGCGCGCCGGATCGGGTTCCCGATCCTCGTGCGCCCGAGCTTCGTGCTGGGCGGGCGCGACATGAAGATCGTGTACAACGAGGACGAACTCACCGCCTACATCCGGCGCGTGGAGCCCGACCTGTCGCGGGACCGCCCGGTGCTCATCGACCAGTTCCTCGAAAACGCCACCGAAGTGGACGTGGACTGCCTCTCGGACGGCACCCGCACGGTCATCGGCGGCGTGATGCAGCACATCGAGGAGGCCGGCATCCACTCCGGCGACTCGGCGTGCGTGATCCCCCCGCACAGCCTCCCGGCGGAGGTGACCGCCGAGATCAAGAGCCAGACGCGGAAGCTCGCAACCGCGCTGAACGTCAAGGGGCTGATGAACATCCAGTTCGCGGTGTCGGGGCTGCGGGCCGACGGGAGCGGGGCCGAACCGAAGGTGTACATCCTCGAAGCGAACCCGCGGGCGAGCCGAACGGTCCCGTTCGTCTCGAAGGCCACGGGCGTGCCCCTCGCCCGGCTCGCGGCGCTCGTGATGGTCGGCAAGACCCTCGACGAACTCGGCGTCAAAGAGGAAGTGATCCCGACCCACTACTCGATCAAGGAGAGCGTGTTCCCGTTCAACAAGTTCCCGGGCGTCGATATCATCCTCGGGCCGGAAATGAAATCGACCGGCGAGGTCATGGGCATTGACGACTCGATGCCGATGGCGTTCGCCAAGGCACAGCTCGCGGCCAGTTCGCGGCTGCCCCAGGGGGGCACGGTGTTCATCTCGGTCGCGAACCGTGACAAGGAAGCGGTGGCCCCGATCGCGCGCGGGTTCGCGGACCTCGGCTTCCGGGTGATCGCCACCCGGGGCACCGCCGCGTTCCTGCGCGAGCGGGGGGTGCCCGCTGAGGACGTGCCCAAGATCGCCGAGGGGCGCCCGAACCTCCTGGACCACATGAAGAACGGGCAGGTGCAGTTGGTCATCAACACGCCGACCGGGCGCGGGAGTTCGTCGGACGAGTCCCGCATCCGGGCCGAAGCGGTCGCGAGCCGCGTCACCGCGATCACGACGATTTCGGCGGCCCAGGCAGCGGTCGAGGCGTGCCGGGCACTCAAGCAGCGCGAGCTGACCGTGACCGCGCTCCAGGACCGCTTCCCGACGAAACGGTGAGCGTCACGCTACCGCCCGCTCGCGGCGGATCGGGTGCCCGACCGTCTCGAACAGCGCCCGGAGCCCGTGGACGTGTTTGCAACAGTACGCGTGCCGGTACGTGCCGTGGTACACCGCGTCCGGACAGGTGCAGTGCCAGTTCACGTGGCCATCGTCGGCGCGCTCGGCCGCGATCTGGTACTCCTCGCGCCCGCCGGTGACGTTCCAGGTCATCATGCAGCCGGGTTCGAGCGGGTCCGGGTTCTTGTACGTGACGTGGAACATGTACGCCGCGGGCGCCCGTTTCCGATCCGGCCCCGGAAGAACGACGGTCACAATGGCTTGGGGCAAGCGCGGCCCCGATATCGTTTTTGTGGTCAAGGGAACCTCGCTTTAAAAGGGAGGATTTGGTAGAGGAATTGTACCCTGACGGGTGTTCACTCTAGATGTCGGTAGCCCTTCCACGTTAGATTGGCTGAACCCCGAACGGAGCGGCCCACATGGACGAGAAGACGCAACCGACCGACGCGCAGACGATGAAGCAGTTCATCCGCGAGCTGGCGCGCAAAAACCGTGTCGCCCAGAAGGACAAGGACGCCCTCAGCCTCAAAATCTGCCAGACGTTCACCGCGCTACCGGCCTACGCCGCCGCCCGAACGGTGATGTGGTACGTGGACGCGGGGAGCGAGGTGCGGACCCGCCACACGCTGCCCGAAGCGCTGACCCACGGCAAGCGGGTCGTGGTCCCGTGGTGCGTCGTCGAGACGAACGAACTCGAACTGTTCCTGCTCGAAGATATGAGCGAACTGGTGGAAGGGGCGTACAAGATCCTCGAACCGAAGGCGGAGCTGCGCGAGCTTCCCGAAAAGAAGGTCCGCCCCGAGCACCTCGATCTGGTCATGGTGCCGGGAACCGCCTTCGACTTGCGCGGCGGGCGGATGGGCCAGGGGAAGGGCTACTACGACCGCCTGCTGTCGCACGCGCGTCCGGACGCGCCCCTGGTCGCGCTCGGCTTCGATTGCCAGATCTTCGAAGAGATCCCGGTCGCGCCGCACGACGTGTTCATGGACCTCGTGCTCACCGAAACGCGGACCATCACCGGCAAGGGCCGCGCGGGGGTGTGAACCGATGGCGGACCGCCCTTCGGCCTCGCAGTTCTGGCAGTCGGTGGCGCTCCGGCTCATCGTGATCTGGCTCATCGGCTGGGCGACGGTGCTGTGGTTCCGCGGGTGCCTGATCCCGACCACCCGGGACGAACTGCGCGACAACCACCAGAAGGCCCTCCCCACCGGGCCGCCCACTCACTGAGCGCGTCCGGCTCGTCGCCGGCGCGTTTTGTCAGTGGCCCAGGTACTTCACGTCGCGGACGTTCTGCTCCGCGACCGCCCGCGAGATCTTCCCGGCGCGGAACAGCACCCGCACCGACTCGTCGCACGTCCACATCCCCTCGTCGCGCCCGGTCAGGATGCAGTTGTCGATGCTCTCGATCTTGTTCTGACGAATCGCGCTCGCCACCGGGTGCGTGTTCCACATCACCTCCAGTGCGAGGTGCCGCTTCTCGTTCTTCTGCACGCTCGGTAACAGCCGCTGGCTGACGATCGCGCGCAGGCTCATCGCGAGTTGCGACCGGATCGCGGACTGCGCGTCCGTGGGGAACAGGTCCGGGAGCCGGGTGATCGCGCCTTTCGCGTCGCGGGTGTGCAGCGTGCTGAACACGAGGTGCCCGGTCTCGGCGGCGCTGAGTGCCATCTGCGCCGTCTCACGGTCCCGGACCTCGCCCACCAGGATCACGTCCGGGTCCTGGCGCAACCCGTACTTGAGCCCGTCGGCGAACGAGAGCACATCAGCGCCCACCTCGCGCTGCGTGACGAGCGAGTTCGCCGCGCGCGGGAACCGGTACTCGACCGGCTCTTCCACCGTGATGATGCGGTAACCGCCGAGAGCGTTCATCCGGTTCACCAGCATCGCGAGCGTGGTCGATTTGCCCGACCCGGTCGCCCCGGTGACGATCACCAGCCCGTCGCGAAGGCCCACGATCTTGGCCGCGAGGTCGGCCGGGAACCCCGCCCATGCGAGATCCGGGATCGCGTCCGGGATGAGCCGGAAGCAGCCGCCGGCGTCGCCGCTCGCGAGAAAGAGAGTGGCGCGAAACCGCGCCCGCTTCCCGGCGAGCGGGCACTCGAACGAGAAGTCCGCGTTCTTGTTCGACTGGAGCCGCTGCGCCGCGTCCTCGGGGCACACGGACAGCAGTAAAGGTTCGATTTCGTCGGGTGCGAGAGCCGCATCGGGCAGTTCCGCCAAGTCCCCGTGAAGGCGGATGACGGGCGGGTGGCCGACCACGATGTGAAGGTCGGACGCGCCCGCTTGCGCGGCCCATTCGAGCCACCGGTGCAACTTCTCCGCGACCATCGGAGCCCGTCCTTCCGGCCCTCCCTGTTGGGGAGGGAGAAAGTGAAACAATCCCCTTCTCCCCTTCCCGCCAGGTACACGAGGCCACCTTTGCAACGAGCCGCGACGGCAAGGGAGCGGGTTACGTGGCACCGCTCCCTTGCGATCGCGGCTCGTTGTGAAAGCGATACCACCCGCGGTCGCGTTTATGGGAGGGCACCGACTCAGTGGTTGAACAAGAACGCCGGGTTGTTGATGAGCGCCCATACCACATCTTGCGCCCCCAGCACGCGCGCGTCCGCGGGGGGAGCGTTCGCGGTCTCGGCCTGAAGCCGCGCGTACTCCTTGTCCTGGGCGAGGTACATCTGGCGCAGTGCGTCCCTCTGCACCGGGGTGCGCTTCTCGAACGGCACCTCCAGCACCGTGATCTGCTCGGGGGTCAGCGGGCTCTGGAGCTTCGGGTTCGGGTCGGTTGTCACGGACAGCCGGAACTTCCCGATCGTGTGCTTCGTACCGAACCGCTGGTCCAGCACGGCGGTGAACAGCACACCCGTGGGTCCGCTCACGGGCCTGGCGAACTTGAAGAGCACGGCGTTGTTCTGTCCGAACCGCGGGGCCGTGGCCCACCCGGTCGCCGGGTTGTTGTCCACAGCGTTGGCCGCCGGGAACCCCGACTGCGCGAAGAGCTGATCGAGTGCGGTCAGCTTGACCGCCACCGCCTTCGCGTCGGGCTTGTCGAGCGCCTGATAACTGAGCCGGAACTCGTTCAGCACGAAGTTCCCGTTCTCCGCGCGCCCCGGCCCCTTCGCCGGCAAGGTCGGGTCGGCGAGCACGTCGAGGCGCAGCGCGGTCAGCGGCTTATCGATCTCCGTCAGCCCCAGGACGGTGTAGAGGTCCGTTTCGGGCGCGGTCCCCGTCGCGAGAACCGAACCGTCCGGGTTGATTTGGAGCTTCGTGGCCGGCGTCTGCCCGCGCGCGCGGCGCACGTCGAGCGGCACCCACGCGGTCGGCTTCTGCGCCTTCAGGCCCTCTTCCCAGGCCCGTTGTTTGGCGTCCACCGTCGCCTTGTAGGCGTTGAACGCTTCGACCTTCGGCTGGTACTCGGCGAGCATCTTCTTGTGGTACTCGCCGGCGCTCCGGATGGCGTCGATCGAGGCTTCCAATTCCTTCGCGCTCGGCCGGCGATTCAGCACCGAGAGGAAGATCTCCTCGACGACCTTCTTGTCGTCCTTCTCGGCGAGCACGAACTTGTTGAGCCGGTTGTTGGGGTCCTTGATCGCCTCCGCGACCACCGGCCCGCTGACCATCGCCAGGATCGGCCCGAGGTTCAACCCGGTCCCGCGCTCGCACTCGCAGGAGCTTTCGCGCACCGGCTTGTTGAACAGGTCGAGGAACCCGCCGGGCAGTTCGACGTTGCTGTCGATGAGCTGCGCCGCCCGCGCGCCGGCGGGCAGCCCGGGGAGCCGCGATTGTGCCCCCGTCACCCGGTGGATCGAGTCGAACAGCACCTCCGCCGGGAGCCGGCGGGCCAGCGCGTGTGAGTAGTTGATCTCGTCGTCCCGGTTCCACTTGTTCGTGGCGAGCGAGAGCTGGTAGGTGCGGCTCTTGCAGATGGTCTTGATGAGCTTCTGGGTGTCGAAGCCGTTCTTGATGAAATCCGCGGTGAGCGCGTCGAGCAACTCGGGGTTGGTCGGCGGGTTCCCGGCGCGGATGTCGTCGATCGGCTCGATCAGCCCGACCCCCAGCAGGTAGCTCCACATGCGGTTGACGTAGCTCTTCGCGAAGTACTGGTTCTGCGCCGAGGTGATCCACTTCGCGACCTCCACGCGCCGGGCGTCGCCGGGGGCCGGGTCGGCCGAAACGGGGTACGGGAACTTCGGCTTCGCGGTCTCGCCGGTGCGCTCGTGCTTGATCTCCCCGCCCTTCAGGTCGGCGATGATCTCCACGAGCGGCTTCGCGCCCTCAACGGCGGTCCCGCCGATCTTCTGCCCCTTGTACTTCGGGTCTTCGGTGCGGCCCACCTGCGCGAAGTACGCGGCCAGGCCGTAGTACTGGTCCTGGGTCCACCGCTCGAACGGGTGGTCGTGACACTTGTTGCAGTTGAACCGCACCGCGAGGAACAACTGGGTGGTGTTCTCCATCACGGCGTCCGCGGAGCGGAGCGTCTTGTAGTACGCGGCGGGCGGGCTCTCCACGTTGGAACCGCTCGCGGTGATGATCTGGTACGCGAACTGGTCGTAGGGCCGGTTCTCGCTCACCGCGTCCCGGATCCACTTGCGGAACGCGACCGCGCCGACGTCCCCGAGGAACTTGCGGTTCACCATGAGCAGGTCGGCCCACTTGTTGGCCCAGTGATCGACGAACGCCTCGCTCCCCACAAGGGCATCAATCACCGCGTCGCGCTTCTGCGGGCGTGCGTCGGCGAGGAACGCTTCCACCTGTTCCGCGGTCGGCGGCAGCCCGGTGAGGTCCAGGTACGCGCGGCGCAGGAACGCCGCATCGTCGGCGAGGCCGCTGGCCTGCACCTTGACCTTCTTGAGCTTCTGGTCCACGAGGGTGTCGATGTAGTTGTGAACCGGTTGCTGCTTCCACTCGAACCCGGAGCGGTCGCCCATGATGATGACCGTACTCGCGGCATACGCGCCTTCGTACCGGGCGAGCATCGTGGCCTCGCCCCTCCGCAGGGTCGTCACCAGCCCCGCTTTATCGACGGTCGCCACCTCGGTGTTGCTGCTCTCGACGAACGTTTCGGCGGTCACATCGCGCACCCGGCCGTTGGTGTAAGTCGCCAGCGCCGCGAACTGCTGCTTCTGACCGATGCGCCCGACAATGGGGTTCTTCGGGAAGATTTCGAGCGACTGCACGCGCACCGCGTCGAGGTCGAGCTTCACGCCCTGGCTGATCCACCGGCGAACCAGCTCGTAATTCGGGTCGCCGGCGGCCATGGTCACCCCGCCCTGGTGCGGAACGGCGCCGGCGGCCTTGAGCAGCATGAGGCTCTTCTCGGGTGCGGCCCGGTTGAACCGGCGCCCTTCGAGGTCGTCGGTGAGCGCGCGGTAATCGTAAATGGCGTCGTAGCCGCGGAGCGAGAGCTTGAACCCGTTCTTGCCGGCCTGCGCGCCGTGACAGGTGCCGGCGTTGCACCCGAGCTTGCTCAGCAC
>DASWYH010001104.1:0-6238 GCA_036405095.1 Gemmata sp.
ACCGGTACACCGGCGCCCCCCAGGGCAGTTCGCTCACCTTCTCGGCTCCGTTCGCGTCGAGGAACTCGGTGACCAAACTCAACGGCACCTGCTGCGCGGCCGACCACTCGTTGTACGCGGTGTCGCGGTACACCGATTCGCGGGACGCGGCCACGTACAGCTCTTTGAAGCAGACCTCGTCCCCACCCGTTTCGACCACCCACCCCAGGTACGCGCGCAACGTCCGCTCGTCGCACACCCCGCCCTTCTGAAGCACGCACACCCACCGGAGCGCCAGTCCGACGAGACGGGTGCGGTGCGCCAACCACGTGTGTGCGACTCGTTCCGAGTGGGTTTCCAGGTGCATGATGTCGGCGTTGCGGTCGTGGCTGTGGCGCGAGAGCGCGAGGACCGTGAGCCCATTGTCATGATAATCGCAGAGGCGGCGCACGCGCTCGTCCGGGTCCGCGTGCCCGAGCGTGTAGCCGTTGGTGATGAGCACCACTTTGATGAAGTGCGCCGCGCCGACGCGCATGATTTCGAGCAACTTGTGATGCGCGAGCAGCGTCGGCTCGCCGCCGCCGGTGATGACCAGCCGCTCCGCGCCGCGCTTGCGGCTCGCCGCGCACACCGCTTCCAGGCGCGTGAGCATGAGCCGCCCCTGGTTCTGTTCGTCGGACACGGAGGAGTGCGAAAAGCAAAAGTCGCACTTCGCCTGACACGCCCGCGCGACCGGCAGCACCGAGAGCGACCGCGGGCGCACGTGCCCCCAATTGAGGAGCGCGCCGTTCCGTTCCAGTGACTCGGCGTAAGCGTCTTCGATGCCCAGCGCGTTGAGGTTCTCATCCAGGAGCTGCTCAACGCGAACGTGGTTGCGCTCGACGAACTCGCCCAGCCCGGTGCGCTCGTTGGGTCGAAGTTCGTGCCGTTCCACCTGCGTGTGCAGAACGACCGGTCGGTCGCCCGGCGCTGTCTTCTGGAGCAGCTTCCGCACCTTGGAAAAGCCGATGTCGAGCCGGTCCGCCGGGAGCAGGAAGAAGCGGTCCGGGAACGTGGACTCGGGGCTGTTCGCCTTGCTGTAGGTGCGCCCGTACTTGTCGTACCCGCGCGCGAAATTCGACAGCGCCGTCACGTGGTAGCGGTCTACGAGTTCCCGTTCCGCTCCGGCATGCGTTTCGTGCAAGCAGCTGATGACGGAAAGGGCGTCGTCGGTGCCGTACACCGCACCCGGAACCGCCAGCACCCCGCGCCTGAGCAGCTCCGCGTGGTTCGCTCGCACCACCGAAAGGTAGCCCGTTTCGGGCGGGTTCCAGGTCGCATCAAAGGCGCGAATCTGGCCCGCGAGCGCGTGCCACCGGGCACGAAAGACCGACCGCTGCGTGCGCGGGAAGTGCCGGTACCGGGTGAGCAGCACCGCGGCCGGAGCCGTTTCGGGCGGGTCGAGCGAAGGGAGCACGAAGCGCTCCGGTGCGATCACGAACCCCGACACGAGCGGCGACAGGTGCGTTTTCGACAGCGAATAGCACACGATGGCCTGGTTCGTGTCGAGGAGCGGCTGAAGGCCCGGTGCGTTCGCGTAGTCATAAACGCGGTCGATCACCACCAGTCGGTTCGCATCCGCGCGGAGCCACCTCAGGAGGACGTCCACGTCCGCCGGATCGAGATCGGCGCCGTGCGGCGTGAGTGGCGCGGTGAGCAAAACGGTGTCGGTCCGGAGCGCGTTCGCGAGTTGAAAGGTGGGCAGCGTCGGGTACGTTTCCACTCGCACGCCCGCTTTCCGCGCGATCATCTGGTACACGGGGTACACGTCCGCGGGAAGCGAAACGGTCCGCTCGTGGAGCGGACCGGAGAAGAGCTTGAACAGTGCGTCGCGCACCCCGGCGGTGCCGAACGAGTGCCCGAAGCTCAGCCCGAGGTACTGGCGCCACGCGCGCTCCGGGGTGACCTCCGGCGGGAACGAACAGTCGAAGTCGTGCGCGATCGCCTTGACCGGGTTCAAGCAATCCAGGCGCAGCAACTCGGGCTGTTGCGCGAGCGCGGCGGCGGCCAGCGCCTTGAACGCCACGAACGCGGGGCTGACTTCGCGAGTGAGTTCCGACACGGCGCGCTCCTTTGTGAACCGCTGCGGGCTCCATTTGGCCGAGGGATCGACACGCCGACCGGTCCGCCGGTTCGGGAACGGGCCGTGAGCAGAACAACGAGCGGCCCGTATCGAGTTTTACCGGGTGCGCCGAACGTTCTTTTCTCCCTTCGGAGGAAGATACGCGGATACACTCACGGGAGACCGAGCTAGAACCGAGGTGGGGAAACAGGATCTGAAGAACCCCCGCTCGTGCCCGCTACCAAACATGACGCCGAGCAACGGGCGCCAATTCGCGGCACTCCAAACGCCGCTCGGCGGTGCGCACCACCTTAGAACGCGCACCGCCAGAGCGGAAACGAGAGCCGGGAGAAATCAGCGACACGGGGCCTTTCAAACCCAAATTGAAGTAACCCGTGTCTGCACCGTCCCGGCGGCTTCATATTACCAGACAAAAGCCGCGTTCGGTCGTGTCACGCGGATCGCCGGTCCGAACTCACCCCGGGCGGTGGTCTCAGCGCCGATACCGCTCGCGCAGCACCTCGATTACCGGCACCGGAAGCGGCTCCGCACGCGCGGGTGCCCCCTCTTCGATCATGAACACCGGCTCGCCGGTCTCCAGACCCCGGATCAGGTCCACGATCTTGTCCGACCAACCCGAGAGCAGGTGCGTGCGCGTGTCGCCCGGGCGCAACTGGCTCTGGCCGTGACCGGACAGGTTCACCGAGTACGCACGGCACGTCGGG
This sequence comes from Gemmata sp., assembly GCA_036405095.1. Taxonomy (GTDB): domain Bacteria; phylum Planctomycetota; class Planctomycetia; order Gemmatales; family Gemmataceae; genus Gemmata. The sequence goes on from DASWYH010001104.1 coordinate 2,806, forward strand.
TTCACCCGGTCGCGATACCGGTCTATCATGACCTGCATGGTAGCACCCTTGCCGAAGTACGTTTCCAAGTTCACGCCGCAGTTGCGCGCGGTGCCGTCGTCGCCCTGGGTGTAGCAGCACAGGTCGGACAGGAAGACGATCCGGTCGAACCGGGCACCTTTTGCGGTCACGTCCGCGAGCGCGAACCACAGCCCCGTTTCTGTGCCCTGACCCACACCCGGCCCTTTGCGGTAATCCGGGAGCGCCAGCGCGCCGTTGGCGCTGCGCTCTTCGGTCCGGCCCACGGCGTCGATCTTCTTTTTCAGCGCCAGTGTGCTCTGCTCCGGGTCCAGCGGCACCCACACAAGGCTGTCGCCGAACACGCCCACCTGGCACCGCGCGCCGAGCCGCTTGGCGAGCACCGCGGCCAGCGCGTTACCGGCATCGGAGACGCGCAGGTCCGAACGCTTGCTCACCACGCAACTGCACGCGCTGCCGCTGTTGTCCACCAGCACCAGTGTGTTGCCCGACAGGTCCGCGAGCTTCGCAACGGCGCGGTCCAACAGGCTCGCCACGAGCCGCTTCGCGCGGTCCGAGTTGAGCTCGCGCTCGGCGGCGAAGTACCGGAACGGCAACTGCACGGAGTCTTCCACGGCGAGCAACTTTTCCTCGACGCGGTCCCATGCCGGGGTGGACAGCCCGACCTCCTCGAAGTTCCGCAGGTTGCGCGTGAGCGCCATTTCGCCCATCAGCGGCACGCACAGCTCCCAGACCGCCGGCGCGCGGCCGAGGTGCGAAACGACGTTCTCCCAGGTGAGGGCCGCCGTGCGAACGGTTTCGAGCGTGACCGCGGCCGGGTCCTTCGTGGCGAAGAACGCTTTCCGCGCGGCGAGAACCGGCGGCAGCCCCTCTTCGACGTACTTCCCGTTCACGAGGTACTCGAACATCGGCTTCGAGAGCGGCCACCCCGTGCGGGCCTGGCCCGTGGCCCGGCGGAGGAACTGCCCCACCTTGGCCGAACCGCCGATCATCATCAGCACGTCCGCGAACGTCGGCCGGTCCGCGCCGTTGTATTTCAGCAGCGCGTAGTCCGACTGTGACGCCAGCGCCAGTGCGAGCGCCTTCCGGAGCCCGTGGGGCAGCGCGCCCCGGTGCGCGCGGCCCGGCTGCGGCTGCTCGGCCCCGGCGTGCGGCTCCGGTGCGGTCATGAACAGGTCGCGGTACAGTCCGAAGACGGTGCGGACCTCGTCGGCGCGCTGGATCACCGCGGTCGCGTACCGTGGTACGAACGCGCGCGTCTTCGGGAACGCCGCGGCGACGGCGAACAGCACCTGCGGGGTGGCGCGGAGCTTCAACCCGGCCTTGGTGTCGCGCGCCCACGCCGCAACCACGAGCAAGTCCTCGGGGGTCGCGCCCTGGGCCACGGCCGCCGCGGTCTCGAACACCTCGCGCGCCTGCTCCGAGAGGCCCATCCGGTCCGCGATCACGGACGCGATCTTGCCCGTGGCGAACAGTTCCGCAAAGAATGCCTCGGCCGGGCGGTTCGGGTCGTAGTACCTGGGCTCGTTGAAGAACCCGCCGCCGATCGTGTGAACGAGCTTCTGTACGGGGTCCGCGGCCTCAAAAGCGGAACCAGGAACGTGCCGGTGCGCGACTGGGGCATCGGTTTCGGGGTGAGACATGGGAACGCCCCTGACGGCCGAGGGCCGTGGGAATGAGAGAATGCCGGGGAAATTAACGGCCCGGGTGCCTGTCTTCGCCCCGAAGGGCGAACCGTGGAATGGTTGAAGTAACCCGGTCCTGCACCGCCCGGCACGGAATCGCGGATCAAGACGGGGTGCGGAGAAATCGTTAGCCAGGGGTGTTCGTTTCGCTGCTCTACCGCTGAGCTACCGCTTGCGCGGGTGGGAGTCGAACCCATGACCGTCGAATTATTGTAGAAGTAACCCTGACTGGCACCGCCCGCACCCGTCGTGAATTAAGACATGCCGCAACGGGACAGGTTCGCGGCCCCGGACGACAAATTCGCCCGCGTCGGGGTGCACGAAGGAGATCCGCGAGAGCCCGGTTAGCGCGGTTTGGTAGCCTTGGTGCCCTTCCGAGGAGGGGCCGCCGATGCCGCCGGAGCGGGCCGGGGCTTCAGTTCGTACTCGTACTCGCCGTACTCGGCCGCGTGCTGGCCCTTCTCCGTCAGGGAGTAGGTGGCAGTAAAGGGATCGCTCGCCGCGCCGCTGACGATCCGGATCAACCCGGTGTCGACCAGCCCCAGCAGAAACGAACCGTCCTTGGTCTTGCGGTTCGGAACCAGTCGCAGGGAGCGGCCGTCGATGGGCTTCTTGCTCCGTTTCACGGTGCGCAGCACCTGCCACGTGAAGTGAGACGTTGGGCGGACGGGCACGGCTAATCCCTCTTGTAACAGTGCGGAGATAAATAACCATTGCCAAGAAATTTAGAGAAATGTACCACCAGTTCCGCGTATCCGCAACAACTTCTTAGCATCACGATTCCGTAACCGGGCACGGGGGCCGAACCGTTTGTTCGGCCCCCGGGGCGTCAGCAGGTGCTTCCCGTGGGCCGCAGTCTATCGGGCAGCAAGACGAGAGGGGCACGGCTAATTCCGGTAGTTATAAGTGGTCAGCGATCCGTGTTCAGTACGCAGTGAAGCCATGTCCCTGTGCCCTTCAAATCCCCACGCGCGGTTCTCGTCTGTTCGGCTCACTGAAAACGGACCACCGAGCACTTGAAACTATTAGATGTTCTTCACGATAAGGTCGGTGCCCGTGCGGACCTGCCGCGGTGCGGTTAGCGGTTCGGTTCAGGAATCGAGCATCCGGTTGACCAGCCCGGCGATGGCCCGCACCCGCACCGCGTGGCCCTTGCGCCGGTGCCGGTTCACGTGACTCACCGCCGCGAACCGCCTCAACCGTCCGATCCCATGCTCCACGATGATCCTTCGACGACTGAACGCACGGTTATAGCGCCGGTCCTCCGGCGGACGTTCCTTCCCACGCGGCTTGCGGCGCGGACTGGCGCCCGCGCCCGCCGGGTGCAACTCACGGATCCCGACGTAACCCAAGTCCCCGATCCCGCCAACACCCTTCGGGAGTCGCTTGAGCAACCGGGACTTCTTGAGCAACGTGATGTCCGCCCACCGCCCCGGCACCGAGTCCGATACGTCCACGATCCGACCGGAGTCCTCATCCACGGCCACCTGACTCTTGAGCGTGTGGGCCTTCTTCTGGCCCGAGTAGTATGCCCGCTGCCGGCGCTTGGGCCTCTGCGTCCGTTGCTCGAACGAGTCGATCACCACGGCCAGATCGGGCGTGTCCGCGAGCAACGCCGGCAGTTTCTTGCGCCGTCCCCGCCCCGGGTCGGGCATCCGCATGGTGTCCTTCCCCGCCTTCGCCAAGACCGGCAGGCATCGCTCCACGGCCCGTCGGGCGGTCGAGTCCGA
>DASWYH010001105.1:0-3081 GCA_036405095.1 Gemmata sp.
GTCGGGCAGGTTCGCGGCGGCGAACTCGTCGGCCGTCTGTGTGAGGTTGAGGCCGATCCCGGCCACGGTCGTGACCCCCGCGCCGGTGCTCGTCTGCTCGATCAGGATGCCGCACACTTTCTTGCCGCGGATGAGGAGGTCGTTCGGCCACTTGATCCGCGCTTGCGCGCCGGTGAGCGTGAGAACGGCTTCCGCGACCGCGACCGCCGCCCATGCGGTCAGAACGACGGGCCGGCGCAGGTCCGGGGGCGTGCGCAGAACCGCGGACATGAGGAGCGAGCTTTGCGGGCGGCTCACCCAGGTGCGCCCGTACTGCCCGCGCCCGGCGAGCTGGTGATCGGCGATGAGGACCACGCCGTCGGCGCTCTCGTCGCGCCGGGCCAGTTCCGCGCCAAGCGAGTTCGTGCTCTCGATCGCGTCGAACACGAGCACCCGGCGGCCGATGTGCTCGGTGCCGAAGTGCCACGTGTCGCGGTGGGCCGGGGGATTCGCGCTCACGAAAGGTAGTCCAACCCGATGTCGTGGGCGGGGGCGGAGTGCGTGAGCGCACCCACACTGATCCGGTCCACACCGGTACTCGCGATGTCGCGGACGGTCGCGAGGTTCACGCCCCCCGAGGCTTCCAGAAGGGTGCCCGGGCTGACGGCGTTCCGGCGCGCGACCGCGGTTCGCAGTTGGTCGGGGGGCATGTTATCGAGCAGCACGATATCGGCTCTCACTGCGAGGGCGTGTTCGAGCTGCTCCAGGGTGTCGACCTCGACCTCGACCGGGAGCCCGGCGTTACCGGGGTACGTGCGGGCGGCTTCCACGGCCCGGCGCACATCACCCCCGAGCCCGGCGATGTGGTTGTCCTTGATGAGAATGCCGTCGTAGAGGCCGATGCGGTGGTTGGTGCCGCCGCCGGCGCGGACCGCGTACTTCTCCAGGAGCCGCCAGCCGGGGGTGGTTTTGCGCGTGTCGAGCACTTTTGCGGGGAACCCGTGGACCGCGTCCACGAACTTGCGCGTGAGGCTCGCGACGCCGCTCAGCCGTTGGAGAAAGTTCAGTGCGGTGCGTTCGGCCGCGAGGAGGGCCCGGAGCGGCCCTTCGACGGTGGCGAGAACGGTGCCGCGCGCGGTGGGGGTGCCGTCTGCAACCGCGGGGGTGAACCGGAGCTCGGGGCTTACGGCCCGGCACGCGAGCGCCGCGACCGGCAGCCCGGCGACGACCCCCGGTCCGCGGGCCACGAACGCGGCCGTTGCCCGTGCGAGTTCGGGGATGGTCGCGAGGCCGGTGCGGTCGCCCGTGGTGCCGAAGTCTTCGGCGAGCGCGAGGTCGATCAGCGCGTTGGCGGCCGACGTTTCTGGGGGTGTCAGTGGCGAAGGGGTCATGCCGTTAAGATATCGCGCCGGCGGTTCACGGTGCGTTTGCTGTCCGTGCGCTCGGACCGGTTCCGGTTCGCCCACCCGCGAGGGCGGCACACGCCGGCCCCGCGCCCCGCGCACCGGCTACGGGAGCATCTGCAACATGGGGCTGGGCATCGGCCCCACTGGCGCGACCTGTCCGGTCGCGAGCTCTTCGGCCTTGTCGGCGGCCAGTTCCAGTTGCAAGATCGCGTCCGCTTCGACGATGTGCGGGCTGATCCCCGTGCCGCTGATCGGGCCGCTCGTGGGGGCGACCAGCCGGGCGATGGTCACGCGGATCGTGCCGCTCTTGCTGATCTTCTTCCCGGTCGCCGGGTCGATCTCGTCGAGCGTGACGAGCCGCATCGGGTACTGCACCGTGCCTTTGCCGAAGCTCGGCATCCCGACGAGGGTGGCGCGGTTGTTGTCCTTGAGCGCGGCGGCGAGCACCTCGGCAGCGGAGGCCGTTTCGGCGTCGATCAGCACCACCACCGGGATGTCGTGGGCGCCCATCCCTGTTGAAGACGAGAACGCCTGGTTCGCCACCTCGCTGACCTGCCCTTGCGTGGTGACGATCAGCCCCGCCGGGAGCAAGCGGCGCGCGGTTTCGACGCCCGCCAGGAACGAGCCGCCGTGGTTCCCACGCAGGTCGAGCACGACCGCTCGCGCGCCGGCGAGTTTCAGGGCCGCGAGGGCCTCGTCGAGGTCGCGGGGGGTGGACGCCTGGAAGCTCCCGATGCGGGTGTAGCCGACGGGCTTGTCCGGCAGCATCCGCGTTCCGTACACGGACGGGATCACGACCGGAATGCGGACCTGAATTTTCGCCTCGTCTTCGGCCCCGCGGATGTCGATGTGGTGGGCGCCCTCGGTCGGCGCGCGGAGCGCACCGGCTGCCGCGGGCAACCCGGCCGCGTCCATCGCCCGGTTGTTCAGCTTGGTGACGCGGTCACCGCGCCGGAGCTGCGGGTAGGCGAGCGCGACCCACGAGTTCGGCGCGATGCCTTCGATCACGAGCGCGTTGTTCGTGATCCCGAGGTACAGCCCGGCGGCGGCGAGATCGGGGACCGTGGCCCCTTCGGCCGCAGGGGCGGGTGCGACGAACACCGTGTACTCGTCCAGCCCGCTGCACGCGCCGCTCGCGGCTTCGACCGCGAGCGCGGCGGGCGCCTTGACGGTGAACTGGTCCTGGGCCAGAGCGATGAGCCTCCGGAGCGCGCTGCGCGCGTCCTTGTGGTCGGCGACCGGGCGCTTGGCCCACTGGTGGCGGAGCGTGGCGCGGAACTGTTCGATCTTGTCGAGCCGCGGGTTGTCGAGGAACGCTTGTCGGAAGGCCGGGTTCCCGAGGGCGCGAACGAGTTCCTCGATCGCGGAGTTCCACAGGTTCTGAACGGTCGCTTTCTCGCGGTCGGCGAACACCACGGGCAACTTCTGGAACACTTCGGCGAACAGGTCCAACCCGCCGTCGAGCGGCATCCCACCGGCGAACTGTTGGAACGCGGGGTCGCGGTGGCGGCGGAGCTGTTGTGTGTGGCGGAGCGCGGTGTTGAGCTTCTCGCGGACGTCGGTGGCGGCACGGTCGGCGACGAACAGCAGGCAGTAGGCGTTGAACGCGGCCTCCCAGTCGCCGGCCCTTTCGGCCTTTTCGGCGAGCGTGCGGAGCTGGGCGGGGGTCGGCTTCGCGGGCTTGTTCGGCTTGGGT
>DASWYH010001106.1:0-1756 GCA_036405095.1 Gemmata sp.
CGGCTTCTTGACCTCAAGGGACAGTTTGTCCGCGAGGTACTTCTGGAGGCCCGGGAGCTTGAACGCGCTGCCGAGGCCGATCATGTGCGCGACGTGCGCGTCGCGGTGCGTGTTGGTGAAGTACCCCAGGGACCGCTGCACCTCGCCCACGAAGTCGGTCAGCACCGGCTTGATGGCCTTGAGGATGCTGGCCATGTCCGGGCTCTTGGCGGCGTTCCGCTTCAGGTGCTCGGCCTTCGCGAAGGTGAGCTTCAGCTCCTTCGTGAGCGCCCGGGTGAAGTTGTTGCCGCCGAGCGGGATCGGGCGCTGCCAGATGATCTTCGCGCCGTCGGTGATGATGAGGTTCGAGGCGTCGGTGCCCACGTCCATGACGACGGTGCAGCGCTTCTTGCCGCGCGGGGTCGCGTCGTCCTCGGCCGCCCCCGGCTCGCCCTTCGGTTTGAGCAGCTCGAAGGTGGCGAAGTTCACCAGCGCCAGGGGGGACATCTGGATCAGGTGGACCTCGATCTTGCTCCCGGCGAAGTACCCGAGGTAGCGGGAGATCACGTCCCGCTTCATCGCGAACAGCCCGATCTCGGTTTCGAGCGCGAACCCGTCCACGGCCTCGCCGCCGCCGATCTTCTGGAAGTCCCATTCGACCTCATCGAGCGGGAACGGGATCTGCTGCTTGGCCTCGAACTTGACGATCTCGGCGATCTTCCTCTCTTCGACCGGCGGGAGCTTCACGAACCGGGCGAGGCCCGACTGCCCGGCGATCCCGATCGCCACCTCGTCGGTCTTGGTGCTGTTGCGCGAGAGGAACTTTTCGAGCGCCTCGCGGATCAGCATGTCGCGGTCGGCATCGGGCTGCGACAGGATCTTGGAGTGCTCCACGTAGTCGAACGCGGTGGCAGTGGGTTTCCCGTCGACGAGTTCGAGCCGCAGGGCCTTGAGGGCGCACTCGCCGATGTCGATGCCCCAGTAGCCTTTCGCAACAGCCATAATCGCGTTCTCCGGGTGCGGGCGGAACCGCCCGCGGACTCCAGGTCAGAAAGTTCGCCCGCTTCGGGCGCCCCGCGCTCCGGGGTAGGGTTCGCGCGAGCGAAAAGGGGCTTCAATTTTGAGGGTACGAGGAACTCGTTTGATTCACGGTATCATTCGCGGACCGGTACTGTCAACGAACACAACGGACCCGTTCGCGAAATGTTGGCGCAAGTCTCGCGGTTGGGCACGTTCTCCAATTTCACCCGATTTACACACACGCCGGGAGCGCGGCCGTTACACTGCTGTGTAAGCGTCTGGGCTACATCTTGTGCGATACAGCCTCCACCAACCCGGGTGACTCGTGATACGGACATGGGCAAAAGTGGGCGGCGCAGGTGGCTGCGTGCTGGTCGTCTTGGCCGTCGCGCTCGTCCGTAACGAGTGGACGGCAGCCGCACCGAAGCCCGATCTGAAACCGACGGCGCACTGGGTGTTCGACCGCGACGGCGTGACCGGCAAAACGGTTGCGGACCGGGGCGGGAAGCTCCCCGCGGCGCTCACCGGTGGCGCGAAGGTCGTTACGACGGGCGCCGCACCCCACCTCCATCTTACGGGCCTCGACGACGGGGTGGTGATCAAAGAGCGCGTCACCCCGGACGCGCCGTTCCTCCCGAATGAAGCGCTGTCGGTGGTCGCGTGGGTCCGCGTGGACGAGCCGACCGTGTGGGCCGGGGTCCTGGGGTGCTTCCAGGACAACGGCCCGGCGGAGCACGGTTTCGTGGTCGGCTCCAAT
>DASWYH010001107.1:0-7160 GCA_036405095.1 Gemmata sp.
GGTCCGGTGCCAGCGGGGTGAACGCTTCCATCGGCGGGCGGATCGCGATGCCCAGGAGCCCGCGCCCGACGAACACCCCGCGGTGGATCGGCGACGTTTCCGCCACGTACGCGAGCGCGGAGAGCACATACGGGTGCGTCAGCACGCCGGCGCGCCGGTCGGCCTCGAACTTCACCTTCTTGAACCCGGACCCCGGCGGCAGGTCGGCCCCGTAGAACTTCGCGAGCCGCCCGTTCAGGTAAATCTCGTCCCCGGTGAAGAGTTCGGGGAAGCTCGCGTTCGGGCGGCTCAGGAAGTCGTCGAGCGACAGTTCCAGCGAGGTCCGGAGGTCGGCGGCGAGGTCGTGGTCGAACCCCGGGAACCGCTTCTCGTCTTTCGGGAGTTCCTTCACCTGATCGAGCTTGAGCCAAGTCAGGAGGAACTCGCGGAGCTTGGCGTGCGCCCGCGGGTCGTTGAGCATCCGCTCGGCGTGTTTGCGCAGCTCGTCCTTCGTGCCGAGCTTGTTCGCGGCAGCCGCGGCGAGCAGTTCCTTATCGGGCGGCGAGTCCCACAGGCTGAACGCGAGTTTGGAAGCGGTCGCGTACGGTTCGGAGTGCGTATCGGCGGCGGGGTAAAGGAACCGCGGCGACTTCAGCACGAGCAGCACGACCCGCTTGACGGCGAGTTCGGTGTCGCCCCCGGCGGCCTCGAACTGCCGGTCGATGAAGAGCGCCTTTTCGGCTTCGGTGAGCGGGTGCCGGAACGCGCGCTCCGCGAACGTGCGGCAGAACTGTTTGAGCTTCGGGACGCGGTCCGCGGCGCTCGGCTGTGCCCCGCTGAGTTCCGGCAGGCGTGCGGCGATGTAGGCCGCCGTTTCGAGTGCGCCTTCGGTGGTGGCCGCTTCCCACTCCTTGGAAACGGTGGTGCCCCGCTCCCAGCCCAGGCTCCGGTCGTCCGGCGGGAACTGCGCTTCGATCACCGCGACCTCGGGGAACTTGAGCGGGGTGAGGCACCGGGCCGGGATCGGCTCGACCGCGCCGTGCGGGCGCTTCCAGTTGAGCGCGACGAACGCGGGCTTCACCGGCGGGTTCAGGTTCTTCTTGGAATCGTCCACGCCCTGCTTCGCCTTCGAGAACTCCAGTTTGATCGGGTACGCGCGCCCGGCGAGCAGGTACACGCTCGCTCTGAACTCGGTGCTATCGCCCGATTTCACCCAGGCGTCGATGACGGGCTTCTTGTTGTCGTTGACCCAGAGCCGCAGCGCGTGGTCGGTCCTCACGACGAACTCGTAGAGCCCGGTTTCGGGCGCCCACACCGAGCCGTCCCAGCGGATGCAGAACTGGTGCGCGTCGAACTTCTCTTTCAGCTCCGTTTCCGCTTTCGGGCCTTCTTTGGCGAAGTCGAAGTTCACCTCGGGGTCGATCCGGGTGATGAGGCGCTTGTTGTTCTGGAAGTTGCGCGCGTTGAAGTACTCGCCCCGGAGCCCGTGTTTGTCGTCGGGTTTCGGGGCGGCCGGGCGGAAGGCCGCGAGCGTGTCCGCGATGCTGTTGCGGTACTGCTTGACCGTGAGCCGTGACAGTTCCACCCGCGGCGGGTTCAGCTTGGCCTGCGCGGTCGGCGAGTAGAAGGCGTCGAACATGTACTCGGCGACGCGCTTCGACTCGGCCGCGTCGAGCAGGTCGGGCGAGCCCTCGGGCATCGTTTCGTCGATCACCTTCGCGAGCTGCGTCAGCGACTTGTCCCCGACGAGCGGGAGCGGGTAGGCTTTCGCGCCTTCGCCTTTGGCCCCGTGGCACCTGGCACACATCTGCCGGTAGATCACCGCGCCGCTTTTGTCTTTCTTTTCCTGAGCGAGCGCGGCGGAACTCAGCACCACGAGCGCGATGAGCGCGGAACCGAACTTCGGGAGCATCAAGGACATGCGTGCGCCTGAAAAGTGATGCGTGGTAGGCAGTGTTAGTGTCGGTCGGCAAACCGCGGAAGTCAAGTGCGGCACTGCTCTGGGGAAAGAAGCCCGGAGTTAGGCTCGCGAAGAGCCCACCGCTATAACGTCATAGGAGTTACGCAGTTGGGTGCAGCTCCCTGGTCCGCGCACCGCTTTCGGCGCACAGGGCATCTGCCCGTGTGCGGGCCGACACGACCACACCAACGGCGGAACTCCTAACGTCATTCTCCGAGAACGAGGAACCCGTTATGCCGCTCCCCCGCGTCCTCGCCGATCTGCCGGTTTCGCAAACGGTGCTCGATCTGCTCGGCGGGCGGGTCGAACTGCTCCCGTGGGACGCGGCCGGGCGCGTGGACGCGATCTACACCTACGGGCACCCCACCGTTGACGCCGCGCTGATGGACCGGTTCCCGGGGCTGAAGGTCATCAGCAACTTCGGCGTCGGCGTCGATCACATCGACGTCAGGGCCGCGACCGCGCGCATGATCCCCGTGGGCAACACCCCCGGCATCCTCGACGGCGCCACCGCCGACCTCGCGTTCGCCCTACTGCTCGCGGCCGGGCGCCGGGTCGTCGAAGGTGCCCGCTACGCGCACGGCCCCGGGTTCACGCGCTACGACCCGTCGTTCATGCTCGGCCGCGAGGTCCACGGCGCCACGATCGGCATCTTCGGGATGGGCCGGATCGGGCGCCAGGTCGCCAAGCGCGCGAACGGGTTCGGCATGACCGTGCGGTACCACAACCGGAACCGCAGCGACGAAGCGGAAATCGTTCTGGGGGCCAAGTACGCGACCAAAGAGGAGTTGCTCGCGGCGGCGGACTACGTCGTCCTGACGGTCCCCCTGACCCCCGAAACGCGGGGGTTCATCGGCCGGGCCGAACTCGCGCTCATGAAACCGACCGCGACACTGGTGAACGTCGCCCGGGGAGCCGTGGTCGACACGGACGCGCTCGCCGAGGCGCTCGCGGCACAGCGCCTCTTCGCCGCGGCCCTGGACGTCACCGACCCGGAACCGCTCCCGCGCGACCACCCGCTGTTGAAACTCGATAACGCCATCATCACCCCCCACCTGGGGAGCGCGACCGAAGAGACCCGTTACCGGATGGCGGAGCTGTCCGTTCTCAACCTGTTCGCGGGCCTCACCAACAAAGAGCTGCCGTCTCAGGTGCGGTGAAACCCGCACGTCAGCCGACGAACGCGCCCCCGATGAATGCCGGGTCGTAGGCGAAAAAGCTGTCGAGCACGTCGAGGGTCAGACCGGCCAGCACCTCGACGTGCGGGCTCGCGCCGGGGCCGGCGGCCACAATGATGTCGGCCCGCCCGTCGCCGTTCCGGTCGCCCGCGGCCACGCGCGCCCCGCCCCGGAACCCGGGGTCGAACGCCAGGAAGCTCGCGCGCTCCACCGTGCCCGTTCCGTCGAACACTTTCACGTGCGACGAGCCCTCCGCGCCGATCAGGATCTCGCCCCCACCGATCCCGTCCACGTTCCCGACCGCGACGAACATCCCGCCCCGGAACCCGGGGGCGAACGCCAGGAAGCTCGCGACCTTTGTACCGGAGCTATTGAACACTTGCACCGGTTGCGCGGACCCGGGGCCGGGCGCGGTGACGAGTTCGTCCCCGCGGACCCCGTCGATGTCCCCGGCGGCCACCCGCACCCCGCCCGTGAACGTGGCATCGTAGGCCAAAAAGCTCCCCAGCGGGGTGTCCTGGAACGTTTGCCCGAATACGGTGCGGAACACGCGCACGTGCGGGGCCGCGCCGGGGCCGGCGCCCACGACCACCTGCCCCTCGTTGTGCGGGGCCTGGGTGCCCAGCGGGGACGGATCGAACCGGGCCGCCGCGACGTGGACCCCGCCCCGGAACCCGGGGTCGAACGCCAGGAAGCTCGCGACCTCTTGCCCCGTTCGCCCGTCGAACACCTTCACGTGCGGCGGCCCCCCGGGACCGGCCCCGACCACGATGTCGTCCCACCCGTCGCCGGTCACGTCGCCGGTCGAAACCTCGACCCCACCTGTGAACCCGGACCCGAACGGGAGGAAGCTCCAGAGCAACTGCCCGGTGCCGGTGACGTAAGCGTTTACGTGCGCCGGCGCCCCGGGGCCGGACCCGGTGGCGTACAGGGTGCCCCCGACCGCATCGGGGATTCGCACCGGCCCGATCTCCGTTGCGTCCACAGCCGAATTGTTCGCCGGGTTCGGGTCCGAGTCCCCGGGCGCCAGGGCCGCGCTCGCGAAGTCCACGAGTGTGCCCTGAGCGTTCGGAAACGGGACCAGGGTCGCCGAAAAGATCACCTGCGCGCCGGCCGGGAGGTCCGCGCTGAGCGCGAAGCTGCCGGTCCCCGCGGTCTGGCTCACCGCCGCGCCCCCAAACGTCTGAGCCGTCCAGGACACCGTGTTAGACGGGGCGCTCGGGAACGCGTTGTTGATCGTCACGCCCGTCACGGCTTCGGGGCCGTTGTTAACCACGCGGATCGTGTACGCCGTGCCGGCCCCCGCGGGGATCGCGGCCATGCCGTCCGTGACCGTCACCGCGATGTCCGCGATTGCGGGCGTCTCGCGCGCCTCCAGGCGTTCGAGAGCGGGACGGGTGCACCACAGGGGCCGGCGATCGGGTCGCTGGATACTGCATCTCATCAGTTACTCATATGTTTGACACACCACGAGAAGTCCGTGGCGACAGGTCTATTGGGAAAAGGTGAGGCGCCTGCAAGCGGCATGCCGCTCGTGTGTAAAGGGTGGCGACCGCGGTTGTGTGGTTCGTCGGTGTGTCGTCCGGACCGTCGGAATGTGCGGTACCGACACAACAAATGACAGTTCCGCACCCGGCGCGCCGTTCGGGTGAAACGCTTACCGCTCGCCGACGTTCCGTTTGCGGCCAATCTTTACTCCCTCGGGACGAATAGCACTCTGGCTCCAACACCTCCGAACGGAGAACCGCATGTTTCGCGCACTGTTCACACTGTCCGCGGCGGCCCTCATGGTCGCGCTCGCACCCGCCGCCGGGCGGGCCGCGGACGAACCGAAGGACATCATCGCGAAGGCGATCAAGGCCCACGGGGGCGAAGCGGTGCTCGCCAAGCAGAAGGCCGCGCAGCTCAAGACGAAGGGCAAGATCAACGTGCCCGGAGCCGGCGAAGCCGAGTTCAGCCAGGAAGCGTCGTTCATGCTGCCCGACAAGTTCAAGGACGCAATGGAACTGAAGGTCGCCGGGCAAACGATCAATGTACTGACGCTCGTGAACGGCAACAAAGTGACGCTCGAAGTGAACGGTAAGGACGCGGGCGACGCCGACAAGGTCAAGGACGCGATCAAGGACGTGGGCCACGTGATGGAAGTGGCCCGACTGGTCGGGCTCAAGGACAAGGGCTACGAGCTGAGCATCATCGGCGAGGACAAGGTCGAAGGGAAAAAGGTGGTGGGCGTTCGCGTGTCGAAGAAGGACCACAAAGATGTGAGCCTGTACTTCGACAAGGCAACCGGGCTCATCGCCAAGCTGGAGTACCGCGCCACCGATCCTGCGACCGGCAATGAGATCGCCGAGGAGCGGTTACCATCGGACTACGCGAAGAACAAGGACGGCGTGCCGGTTGCGAAGAAGGTCGTCATCAAGCGCGACGGCAAGGTGTTCCTTGAGGCCGAGGTGCTCGAGATCAAGTACTTCGACAAGCTCGACGACAGCGAATTCAAGAAGTGATACCTGCCCCCGCGACCCGGCACGTTCCAGGGGGCACCAACCCTGGAACGCTTTTTGACCCGGCAGCACGATGGCTTTTGTCTCGAAGTCCTTAAAATCCTGTTCACCTTGCTGCTCCGGCCCGCACTCCCCCACGGCCCCTCATGCCGCTCCGCATCTCCGCGTTTCCGAAGTGCTACCTCGAGGCCATCGCGGGGGCGCGGAGCATGACCGTCTTCGAGTGGATCGAGATGGCGCGTGCGCTCGACTGTGACGGCCTCGAAATGTACGAGGGGTTCTTCACCTCGCTCGACCCCGGCTACCTGGACTCCGTTCGCGACGCGGTTCGCAGCACCGGGCGCGTGGTGCCGATGCTGTGCTGCTCCCCGGACTTCACCAATCCCGATCCGGACGCCCGCAAGCGCGCGATCGACAAGGAGGCCGAAATGGTGCGCGTGACGCGCCGGCTCGGCGGGCCGCGCGCCGTGTGTCGCGTGTTGAGCGGCCAGCGCTACCCCGACGTGCCGCGCGAGCGGGGGCTCGAATGGGTCGTCGAGTGCATCAGCGCGGTGCTCCCCGTCGCCCGCGAGCACGATGTGATCCTCGGGCTGGAGAACCACTACAAGGACGGGTTCTGGAAGTACCCCGAGTTCGCGCAGAAGAAGGACGTGTTTCTGGAACTGGTCCGCGCGATCCCCGACCGCACGCACTTCGGGGTGCAGTACGACCCGTCGAACGCGGTCGTGGCCGGGGACGATCCGATCGAGTTGCTCCGCGCCGTCGCGGACCGCGTGGTCAGCATGCACGCGAGCGACCGCTACTTGGTGGACGGCGCCACGCTCGACGACCTCCGCGCCGCGGACGGGAGCATCGGCTACTTCGACAAGTTGCGCCACGGCGTGACCGGGAAGGGGTTGAACGACTTCGACACGATTTTCCGCGTCCTCGCCGAGCACAACTATCGGGGCTGGGTGAGCATCGAGGACGGCATGAACGGCATGGGCGAGATGGCCGAATCGCTCGCGTTCTTGCGCGCGGTTACCGCGAAACACTTCCCGTAAACCAAGAAGAGAAGCGGCCACAAAAACGCACAAAAAGCACAAAGGAAATCAAGAGGCTACGGGCCGACAAAGGAAGGCGAACAAGAGCCGAGGCTCAATCGCTTTTTGGTTATGGCCTACGTCTTCGGTGTGGACCGGTCGCTGTCTCGGTTTTCTTTTGTGTCCTTTGTGCGTTTTTGTGGCCGCCCTGCTTCTGTTTTGGGTCCAAATCGAGCATGAAACCCTCTCGCGTTGCTCTGGTCGGGTGTGGGAAGGTCGCCGGGATTCACGCGGCGGCACTCGGCACCGTTCCCGAAGCGGAGCTTGTAGCGGTCTGCGACATCAGCGCCGACCGCGCCGGCGCCTTCGCCACGAAATGCGGCGCGAAGCCGTTCACCGATCTCGCGGCCATGCTCCGCGACGCCCGGCCGGACGCGGTCGTGATCGGGACGCCGCACCCGCTGCACGCGGGGGCCGCGGTTCAGGCTGCGGAAGCGGGGGTCCACGTTCTCGTGGAGAA
>DASWYH010001108.1:0-1975 GCA_036405095.1 Gemmata sp.
CGGCGACGTTCAGCTTCTCGTTCGCACCGCGCGCACGAAGCCACATCGGCGCGACGAGCGCGGATCCAGCGGTCGCGAGGAACTTTCGGCGGTCGGTTTTGGCAGTCATGATCGGTCCGGCAGGGTGAATGGGGCAGCGGCCACAAAACACGGGCGGCGGCCGTGCCCGGAGTGTACCCGGCGGGAACCGGATTGGAAGGGAGAAGCTGACAGAGCGCTATGGACATGAACAGAACGGGTGAGGGAGGGCGGCGCGTTGAGCGAACAGGGCGACGCGCCGCCCTCGACCTGCACCCGCGCTCCCTGGGCGACCTGGAGCTTGAGCGGTGAGAGAGCTTTTTCCATGCTCTGTGAAGTTCACACCTTCAATAACGCACGGCACACTTGCTACCGGGCTGCCGAGCACGCCTGTTTTTTGAAATTTTTCCCTAAGATATTTGACAGCAATATGTTTCGATTTTGAAATATTTTTTGCAGACCGCTTGTACTGCACAGACAATTATCTCAAGACCCGACATCTTCCATATTTCCTGACACACAAGCGTGTGCGTGCATTGGCTCCAAAATCGTGCCGCGACATCGCCCCTCGTTGGGGTTACAATCGCCAAGAAGCTACTCCACACGAAGGGGCTTTGTCATGGCAGTTGCACCACTCTCAATCGGGGTCTGCAGTTGGTCGCTCCAGGTCGGGAGCGTTCTGGAACTGACAGCCTTTCTCGACAAGCTCGGAATTCATGTCGTTCAGATCGCCTGCGGCGACCCGCACCACGCGAGCTGGGCCGAGGGCGACGAGATGCCTGCGGCGGCCCTCCGAGCGGGCTTCCAGATGTCCGGCGCGATGCTCGGGTTCCCCGGCGAAGACTACACCTCCCCACAGACCATCGAGAAGACCGGCGGGTTCGGCGATCCGGCCACCCGACCCGAGCGCATCGAGCAATTCAAGTGGGGGCTGACGCGCACGAAGGCGCTCGGGCTCTCGGACATCATGTTGCACGCCGGGTTCATCCCCGCGATCGGTTCCCCCGAACGAAAGCCGTTCCTCGACACGCTCACCCAGGTCGCCGATCTCGCGCAGCGGGTGGGGGTGATCGTCGCGTTCGAAACGGGTCAGGAGTCGGCCGCCTTGCTCCGCCGGACGCTCGATGAGCTGAAGTGCCCGAACCTGAAGGTGAATTTCGATCCGGCGAACATGCTGCTCTATGACATGGACGAGCCGCTGAAGGTGCTGGACCTGCTCGCCCCGGACATCCGGAGTGTCCACTTAAAGGACGCGAACCGCCCGACCGTGAAAGGAACGTGGGGCAGCGAGGTTCCACTTGGTAAGGGCCAGACCAACACCCGGGCGTTCGTCGCGGCGCTGAAGAAGATCGGCTTCACGGGCGCGCTGTGCATCGAGCGCGAGGTCGGGAACCAACAAGAGCGGTTCCGCGACATCGAACACGGGGTCCAGTTCTTGCGCGAATGCCTCGAAAGTTAATACCGCATTATCCACAAAGGCCACAAAGGCAGGAATCATGAGGTCTGACCCCTTCTCTGTGCCCTTTGTGCCTTCGTGGTAAACGGTGTCGCCTGACCTCCTAAAGTCGAACGAACTGCGGCGGCGGGCAGTCAGCGAACGCGGTACTCGCAACAAAGATGCACCCCGCGTTCGGGCACCGCTCCCGTAAGTCAGCCGGCATCCCCTCGCTCGCGGTCGTGAGGATCAGTTTCACGCCGCTCGGCCGTTTCACGAGGAGCGGACACGTGACCCGCGGTGAACCGGGGGTCGTCCACTCTTCGAGCGCTTCGCCGGTCGCGAGCGAAAAGCGGACCGCCCGTCCCGCCTCGGCGAAGTCGGGGTTGTAAAACGCAACGATCACCGACCCGTCGCCGCCGTCACACATCCCGTCCGGGGATCCCACCTCATTCGAGAGGTCGAGCGCGACCCCTTCCAGCGTAGCGGTGCGCGTTGCAAGGTCGAGCCGGTAGCGCACCA
>DASWYH010001109.1:0-1868 GCA_036405095.1 Gemmata sp.
CGCCTCGGGGCTGCCGGGCGCCGGGTGGTAGTCGTAGATGTACCGCACGACCGGCGGCAGGCTCATCAGGATGCTCTCGGTCCGCCCGTCGGTCTTCAGCCCGAACACCGTGCCGCGGTCGTACACGAGGTTGAACTCCACGTACCGCCCGCGCCGGTACTCCTGAAAGAACCGCTGCTCGGGGGTGTAGCCGAGCCCCTTTCGCTTCTCAACGATCGGCACGTACGATTCCACGAACGTGTCGCCGGCCGCTTGCACGAACGCGAAGGCGCCTTCGGTGGCGTCCATGTAGTCGAAGAAGATGCCGCCGAGGCCGCGGGCCTCGTTCCGGTGCTTCAGGTGGAAGTACTCGTCGCAGTCCTTTTTCATCTTCGCGTAATCGGCGGCCCCCGGGTGCCGGTCGCACACCGCCTTCCACGCCTTGTGGAACTGAACCGCGTCTTCTTTGAACGGGTAGTACGGTGTGAGGTCGCCGCCGCCGCCGAACCACGCTTTCGAGCCGTGCGTGAGGTAGCGGAAGTTCGCGTGAACCGTCGGCACCAGCGGGCTGCGCGGGTGGAGCACCAGGGAGACCCCCACGGCCGTGAAGCTCAGCCCGTCGCCCGGGATCTGCTTGGCGAACTCGGGGCTGAACTCGCCGTACACTTCGGACAGGTTCACGCCCCCCTTCTCGAACACCGCGCCGTTCTCGATCACCCGCGACCGCCCGCCGCCCCCGCCGGGGCGGGTCCAGGTGTCTTCGCGGAACGTCGCGCCGCCGTCGGCGGCGGCCAGGGCCGCACAGATGCGATCTTGCAGCCCGCGGAAATAGGTTACGGCTCGCGCGTGCATGAACTCGCTCGCTCCCGGTGGAATTGTGGATATGGGCGTTCTAATTGAACCCGGCGCGGATGGCAAACGGCATCCGGGGCGCGTATTCTGAGAGGGGCCGTTGTATCCCCGGTTCGGAGACCCTGACATGCGGTACGCACTGGCTCTGGTCGCGGCGGCGCTGCTCGCGCCCGCTCCCCTCCGGGCGGCCGACCCGCCCATTACGTTCCAGACGCAGCCCATCAACCGCATACTGGACGATGTGCGCGCCGCGGCCGATCTGATCGGCGGCGAAAAGGCCGTGAAGTCGTTCAACGCGGGCATCAAGGAGAAGTTCGGAGACAAGGGGTTCGAGGGGCTCGATCTCAACCGTCCGGTGGTGGGATACGTGGTCCTCGCGCCGAAGGTCGAAGACATCACCGCGGTGGTCGCGTTCCCGGTCACCACCGAGAAGGATTTCATTGCGCTCTGTGACCGGTTCAGCGGGGTGCCGCCGAAGGATCTCGGGAAAGGGCTGTACGCGCTCCCCGCGCTCGACCCGCGGCAGAAAGCGCGCCTGCGGTTCGGCAACCAGTACGCGTACCTCTCCTACGGCGCGAACCCGGAACCGGCGCTCGACGCGAAAGCGCTCATCGACCCGAACAAGCTCATCGACCCGGCCGACCAGGCGCTTTTCTCCGGCAAGTTCCACTTCGACCGGCTCACCCTTGAGGTGAAGAAGGCGCTCCCGTCGTACCTGGCGGAAATCAAGAAGGGGCTCGGTTTCGGCGACGAGAAGGGCGCACCGGGGGCGATGGGGCTCGGGGGCGACATCAAAGCGGTGTTCAATCCGTTGTTCGAACAGATCGAAAAGATGTGCGTGCGGTTCGCGCTCCTGCTCAACGGCGGGGACGCCGCGACGGTCCGCGTCGCGCTCGACGTGCCCGCCGGGGAGTTTGCCGTTGAGGCCGTGCTGAAGAGCAAGCCCGACACGCCCCTGGCGACCGCGATTGCGGCGCAGAAACCGACCGGAAATAAGTTCGGCTCGCTCATCATGCCGGACACGGTCGCGGGCTTCA
>DASWYH010001110.1:0-2859 GCA_036405095.1 Gemmata sp.
CCGAACAACCCGAATGCGGCCGGCCGGGTTCTCGGGAAATGGGCCGCGCGGGCGGGGCGCTCAGTTACATCTGCGGCTGGCCGCGCGGGACCACACGCGCTCCGGACAGCCAGAAGCGGTGGCCCCCGCGCCCCCCAGCAATGGTGGCCGGACGTGCCGGTCGTGTGGTCACCGACCGAGCGGCTCACTTGCCCCGTGAGCCCCATGCAACGCAAGCGGGGGCACCACCGCGGTCCGGGAGTTCTGCTATAATTAACCCACTGTCCCAAGCCCCAAGGCTCTGAGTCCCGCAATGAAGATCGTGAGATACCCGCACCCGGCGCTCCGGGTGAAAGCCAAGCCGGTGACCGCCATCGGCGCGGACGTGCAGAAGGCCGCGGCCCAGATGATCGAGCTGATGTACAAGAGCGAGGGGCTGGGCCTGGCCGCGCCGCAAGTGACCCTCGATTACCAGATGATCGTGATGAACTTCGCGGGCGAGGCGGACCGCCCCGACCAGGAGGTCGTGGCGATCAACCCCGTCATCATGGAGGCCAGGGGCGGCACCGTGACCGACCGCGAGGGGTGCCTGAGCTTCCCCGGGCTGTACCAGAACGTGCGCCGCGCGAAGACCGTTCGCGTGAAGTTCTACAACCTGAAGAGCGAGCTGTGCGAGATGACGTGCCACGACCTCGCGGCCCGCGTGTGGCAGCACGAGATCGACCACCTCGACGGCACGCTGTTCATCGACAAGATGGGGTCGCTCGGGCTGTCGCGGAGCCAGCGGGACCTGGACAAGTTCGTCGCGGACTTCGAGAAGGACAAGAAAAAGGGCGACCTCCCGGCGGACCTGGAACCCCGGATGTGAGGCCGCAGCCCGTTGTCAGTTACCCGTCAGCACTGACCGCGTTGGGCCCGCGCCGCTGACGGAATACCGCCTCCCGAGAACAGATAACTTGATGCGCATTGTGATGATGGGTACGGGCACGTTCGCCGAGCCGACGTTCGAGGCGCTCCTGACCTCGTTCGGCGCGGGCGTGGTGGGGCTGGTCACGCAGCCCGAGCGCGACGCGGGCAACAAGCGCGGGAGCACGCGCCAGACCGGTAAGGGCATGGCCAACATCGCCCGCGCGGCGAACGTTCCGGTCGCCCAGCCCGAGAGCATCAACACCCCCGAGGGGCTGGACGCCCTCCGCGGGATGCGGCCCGACTTACTCGTGGTCGCGGCGTATGGGCAGATCCTCTCAAGAGACGTGATCGCGACCCCGACCCGCGGCATCATCAACGTTCACGCCTCGCTGCTGCCGAAGTACCGCGGCGCGGCACCCGTGGCATACGCGATCCTCGGCGGCGAAGCGCGAACCGGCGTCACCATCATCAAGGTGACACCCGGCCTCGATAGCGGCGACATGGTCCTTCAGGAAGCGCTCGACATTCTCCCTTCCGACACCACGGGGAGCCTGGAGGCGCGCCTCGCGACGCTGGGCGCGCGAATGGCGGTCGAAGCCTCACAGAAGTACGCAGCGGGCGGCCCGGTCGAGGGCACGAAGCAAGACCCGGCGCTCGTGACGAAGGCCCCGAAGATCAAGAAAGAGTTCGGGCTGATCGACTGGACGAAGCCCGCCGACTACATTGAGCGGTTCGTGCGCGCCATGCAGCCGTGGCCCACCGCGTACACGTTTCTGCACCGCCCGGGCAAGGAGCCGATGCGAGTCATTGTGAGCCAGGCACTTCAAGAATCGAACAAATTGACAGTGTACCCGTTCTTTAGCACCTGTTTCGAGTTCGCCCCTCCTCCAGGATCTCTTTTCGCGGAGCGTTCGTTGGTATGGGTTGCGGCTTCAGAAGCTCACATGATCGCAATCCCCGAACTCCAGCCCGCGGGCAAGAAGAAGATGACCGCGGAAGAGTTCCTGCGCGGCTACCCCGTCGTTGAAGGGGTGCGGTTCGGGCCGGAAGTGCTGTCATGACGATCACCGCCCGACAGCTCGCGGCCGATGTGTTGAACCGCTCCCGCGCGCGCGACGGGTTCGCGAGCGAGCTGGTGGACGACGCCCTCGCGGGTGCCAACCTCTCGCCCCAGGACCGCCGGTTCGTTACGCAACTGGTGTTCGGCATCACCCGGCGCGCGGGCACCCTGGACGCGCTGCTCAAGCCGTTCATTCACCTCCCGACGCACGCGGTTCAGGACCGCGTCTGGGACCTCCTGCGGCTCGGGGCGTTTCAGCTCACGTTCCTCACGCACGTCCCCAAGCACGCGGCCGTTCACGAAACGGTCGAGCTGGCGGCCCACGTCGGCGCGCCGAAGGCGAAGGGGTTCGTGAACGGCGTGCTGCGCCGCATCGCGGAACTCGTCACCGACGAGTTCACGGACCGCCCGGGGCCGGACGCGGTCGCGTTCGATTTCTTGCCCTCTCCCGTAGGGGGGGAGGGCATAAAGCCGCGCTACCGCCGGCTCACCAGGCCCGTTCTCCCCGACCCGACGACCGACCCGGCGCCGTACTTCGCCGCCGCGTTCTCGTTCCCGCAGTGGCTCGCGAACCGGTGGCTCAAGCGGTACGGCCCCGAGGAGTGCACGCGCCTGGGGTTCTGGTTCAACGCGCCGCCCCCGCTCTGGGTGCGCGTGAACAAGCTCCGCTCGAGCCGCGAGAGCTACCGCATTCAGCTCGCCGGGCAGATGATCGAGGCCGAGCCCGGCGCGCACCCGCAGTCGCTGCGGTTCCCCGAGCACCACGCGATCCGCGACCTCCCGGGGTTCGCCGAGGGCGATTTCGCGGTGCAGGACCACTCGTCGATGTTGGTCGCGTCCGCGCTCGGGGTGGTGCCCGGGATGCGGGTGCTCGACGCGTGCGCGGCCCCCGGCGGCAAAACCACGCACCT
>DASWYH010001111.1:0-3308 GCA_036405095.1 Gemmata sp.
GCCCGAGGACCGGGCGGCCGGGGTGCCCACCCGAGAACAATCCACTGCGGTCGAGACGGGGCGGGCTGAGGACGAGCGCTGGCACATCCGCAAGGACGGCGCGCGGTTCTTCGCCAGCGGGGTGATGACGCCGCTGCGGGACGGCCACCTGATGGGGTACACGAAAGTGTGCCGGGACGTGACGGCACAGCGGCAAACAGAACAGCGGGAGCGGTTTCTCGTCACCCTGACCGACCGGACGCGGCCGGCCGCCGATGTAGAGGGGGTCATGTGGGCGGTGGTGACGGCTCTCGCCGACCACTTCCGGGCCGACCGGTGCGCGTACACCGAGGTGGACGAGGGCGCCGGGACGGTGACCGTCCACCGGGACTTCCACGGCGGGCTCCCCAGCCTTTCGGGCGTTCACTCGCTCGGCGGCTTCGGTGAGGCGGTGGTCCGCGAGCTCCGGGAGGGCATGACCGTCGCCGTCACCGACACCGCCCGGGACGCCCGCACCCAGGGAGCGGAAGCGGCATACGAAGCGCTCGGGTGCCGGGCGTACCTCACGGTGCCGTTGGTGAAGGGCGGGCGGCTTGTGGCCACGCTCAACGTCATGTCGGCCCGCCCCCGCGACTGGGGCGCGGCCGACGCCACCCTGGTCAAGGAGGCGGCTGAGCGGGCGTGGCAGGCGGTCGAGGCGGCCCGCGCGCAATCGCTGCTGGCCGAGAGCGAGGAGCGGTTCCGCACCCTGTTCGACTCGATGGACCAGGGGTTCTGCGTGATCGAGGTGACGTTCGAACACGGGCGGGCAACGGACTACCGGTTTGTCGAGCTGAACCCGGCCTTCGAGCGGCACTCCGGACTGTCGCAGGATCTGCTCGGAAAGTCCATCCGGGCGGCGGTCCCCGGACTGGAGGAGTTCTGGTTCGACACCTACGGGCGGGTGGCGGCGACCGGCGACCCGACCCGGTTCGTCCACCATGCGGCCCCCCTCGGTCGCTGGTTCGAGGTGTACGCGTTCCGGCTCGAAGGCCCCGACCGACAGCGGGTGGCCGTCCTGTTCACCGACGTCTCCGTTCGCGTGCGGGCCGAGGAGGCGCTGCGGGACGCCGACCGGAAGAAGGATGACTTCATCGCCCTACTCGCCCACGAATTGCGGAACCCGTTGGCCCCGGTGCGCAACGGCTTGCAGGTGCTCCGGCTGTCCCCGGACCGGGCGGCGCGGGAGCGGGCACAGGCAATGATGGACCGGCAGTTGACGCACATGGTGCGGCTGATCGACGACCTGCTCGACGTGTCCCGGATCAGCCGCAACAAGATGGAACTGCGACGGGAGCGCATCCTGCTCGCCGACGCCATAGGTAGCGCGGTCGAAACGGCCCGCCCGGCGGTCGAGGCGGCCGGTCACGACCTGCGGGTCGACGTTGAGGACGAGCCAGTGTTCCTGGACGCCGACCTGACGCGGATATCGCAGGTGATTGCCAACCTTCTCACCAACAGCGCGAAGTACACGGAGCCGGGCGGCCGGATCGATCTGGTCGGCCGGCGGGACGGGGACGAGGCGGTGGTGTCCGTGACCGATACCGGCATGGGCATCCCGGCCGAGTCCCTCGGTAACATTTTCGACATGTTCTCGCAGGTGGACCGGAGCGTCGAGCGCTCGACCGGCGGACTGGGGATCGGGCTGGCCCTGGTGAAGGGGCTGGTCGAGATGCACGGCGGCACGGTCACCGCGGCGAGCGGCGGGCAGGGCCGGGGCAGTGTGTTTACCGTCCGCCTGCCTGCCGTCCCCCGCCACGCTGTGGTCGCCGTGGGCCACCCCGTGGGGGAGGCGAGTTCCGACGCCGGGCCGGGGCGCCGGATACTGGTGGTGGACGACAACCGGGACTCGGCCGAGTCGATGGGCGAGATGCTCCGGCTGTTCGGCAACGAGGTCGCGCTCGCGCACGACGGCGTCGAGGCGGTCGAGGCGGCCGGGGCATTCCGTCCGCAGGTGATCCTGATGGACGTGGGCATGCCGCGGCTGAACGGGTACGAGGCCACCCGGCGCATCCGCGAGCAGGCGTGGGGCAAGGACGTCGCCATCGTCGCGCTGACCGGGTGGGGGCAGGAGGGCGACCGGAAGTTGTCGCGGGAGGCCGGGTGCGACGGGCACCTGGTGAAGCCGGTGAGCCTACCGGACCTGCAGCGCATGCTGGGTGAGTTGAAGAGCGGCACCTGATCCGGTGGCCGTGGTGCCATCTGAAAGGAATGATGCGCACAACTTTCGCCACCTATTGCGAAGCGGCCGACCGATCTGGCGAGCGGGCCTCGCGGATGTGCCCCTCATTTCCGGTAGCCCACGCCTTCCAAAGCGCGTCCACGACGGCGATCAGGTTGTGGGGGTCGACGGGTTTGGTCAGGTGCAGGTCGAACCCCGCACTTTGTATTCGCCGGGAGCTCTCTTCATTGTTCATCGCAGTCACCGCGACCAAAACGAGTGGCACGTCGACCGCCCACTTGCGGAGCCGGAGCGCCAACTCGTCCCCGTCCATTCCAGGCATGTTCAGGTCGATCAGACACACGCCGGGTCGAAATGCGATGGCCTCGACAAGTGCGGCTGGGCCGTCGTAACAGGCTCGCGCCTCGAACCCGACGACCCGCAGGAGGTCCACTTCGGAATCGGCCACATCACGGTTGTCGTCGATGCAAAGGACGCGAAGCGGTGGCACTGCTTCGGGGGTGTCGGGAGTCACAGCGGCACTCAATAGCAGCGGGGCGAGCAAACCTATTCGGGCCGCGCAGCAGTTTTGCAAGTCGTGTGCCGCCCGACTTGGTTATGCGAGGATGCTCATGTGCTCACAGGCCGGGTAGGAAACATTCAATGCACGCGATCACGTCGTTAAGAACAGTCAGGTCGACCGCCTTCCCAGCTCGCACGAGCAGCACCTCGTCACGCAAGCAACGGAGCGCGGCCAGAAGAGGGGGCGATACCCCGAATGTAATCGGGAGACCGCTGACGGGCAGGTGGCGTAAGGTGGCCGCGTTCGGGAAAGCCGCCCGCGGCGCTCGCGCTTCGTTCAGGATGCGTTCGCCCATCGCTCTGGCTTCGTGCTGATCCATGGCCCGCCCCTTCACTGCCAACCGCCCTGACGCATGATAGTTAGCCCTACGGCGGGACGAAAACGCACCCGCGGCCGTTAGAGATGGATTTCGGAGCACCCTGTCACTGGAGGTCGGGATAGCGAGAATCGGCAGCCGGTCATCCAGAAGTCTCAGCGCCCTCAGAAAATCCATACTCGTGCCGCAAGCATCCGTTTCACTTTTTTGCGAGACCTCTATGTCCACCC
>DASWYH010001112.1:0-10795 GCA_036405095.1 Gemmata sp.
CCCGAGTGAGGTGCCGGTGTTCGAGACGCTGGCCCGCTTCACCAAGAAGCACGGCGTCACATTCGTGATCAACACGGAAGCGTTCCGACAGGTCGGGATCGCAAACATCAAAGAACTGAGGCCCACGTTCGATGCCACCGAACTCCGGGGGCAGACCATGCGCCGCTACCTGAACGTGGCCCTTGAGGGGCTGGGCGCAACGTACCTCGTGAAGAACGGTGTCATCGAGGTCGTCCCTGTGGGACACGCGGCAGTGGTCACCAAAGCCGCTCTGGTCGAATCCGACGGTGACGGGCGCCCGCGGCTGAAGGAACCCTTGGTGTCGGTGGTGCTCAAGGAGAAGCCGCTCAACGAAGTGGTCGCGAAGCTGGCGGAGATGTACGACCTGAACGTGATCCTCTCGTCCCAAGTGGGCGAAGCGAAAACCGCGCGCGTCACCGCCCGGTTGCTGAACGTGCCCGCGGACAAGGCGATTGAGGTGCTCGCGATCCAGTGCGAACTGCGGATGGTGCGTAAGGGCACCGTGTTCCTCATCGCCAGCAAGGACCAAGCGAACGAACTGCTCAACGAGAAACGGGAGCAGGAGCGGCGGCAAATCGAACTCGAGCAGCTGCGCGCCGCGCCCGCGGCCCCTCCGAAACCGCCCGAACCGAAGATGTAACGGCCCGTTCGCCGAACGTGAACCTCATAACCGGAGCGCGGGCGTCCCGCCCGCTCGGGCCACTCGCGCCGTGCGACGCGGCGATCGTTTCGCGGGCGTACCGCGCTCCGAACCCGGCGGACGGGACGCCCGCGCTCGACAGAGAACAAATGACTTCCTCGGCGCCCCGCCCGGTCACCTTTTTCGGTCCGGTCTTTCTGCGTTTCACCTTTCGGTCTGCGATTTGTCCCCCGCCTGCACTCTCCGTCGCATCCCGTCCGTCACGTTTTCCGCCCGCCGCAAAGTCGCGCGAACTTCCCTCTCGCGTTTTCGGTGGCTCCCGGATAGAATTCAACCCAACTTGCCAGTGACGACGCTCGCAACCCGTCCCGCGTCAGACTGCCGTTCCCCTGTTCTAGTTTCGCGATGACCGCCCTCGTGCCGGTCGCCGCGGCCCATGTACGAGAGTAGAGTTCCGCATGTCCGAATCCCGCAACGGCGCGCACGGCGTGCTGGAGATGCACCCCCGAGGGCACGGGTTCCTTCGTAACCCGGCCAAGAACTATGCGGCGTCCCAGGCCGACGCCTACGTTCCGGGGCCGCTCATCAACAAGCTGCGGCTCGCCGAGGGCGTGATGCTCGGCGGCACCCTCGAAC
Source organism: Gemmata sp. (assembly GCA_036405095.1). Lineage (GTDB taxonomy): Bacteria > Planctomycetota > Planctomycetia > Gemmatales > Gemmataceae > Gemmata. Next base: position 1,298 of record DASWYH010001112.1, read on the forward strand.
CGCCCCGCCGCGGACAGGGCCCCCGCCTCGCCACGGTTACCGATATCGAGGGCGCCGACCCCAATCTCTTCCGCCGCCGCGCGTGGGACGAACTCACCCCGGTCGATCCCACGAAGTGGCTGCGGCTCGAAACCGGCCCGGAGCCGCTGACCACCCGCGTCATGGACCTGTTCACGCCCATCGGGATGGGGCAGCGGGGCCTGATCGTCGCCCCGCCCCGAACCGGAAAAACGGTCCTGCTCACCCACATCGCCCAGGCGGTCCTCACCAACCACCCGACCGTTCACCTCATGATCCTGCTCGTCGACGAGCGGCCCGAAGAGGTCACCGACATCAAGCGGAACATTATTCGGAAGGTGACCGAGGGGGCGCCCGCCGCGGGCGCGCCGCCCGCGCCCCCGCCGGTCGAGGTGATCGCGTCCAGTTCCGACCGCGACACCGCGAACCACACGCGGCTCGCGGAACTCGTGGTCGAGCGGGCCAAGCGCCTGACGGAACAGGGGAAAGACGCGCTCGTGCTGCTCGACAGCCTGACCCGTCTGGCGCGGGCCTACAACAAGACCTCCGGGAGCGGGCGCACGATGTCCGGGGGCGTCGATTCCAAGGCCCTCGACGTGCCCAAGCGCCTGTTCGGCGCCGCCCGCGCGTTCGAGGAGGGCGGGTCGCTCACCATCCTCGGAACGGCGCTGGTCGAGACCGGTTCCCGGATGGACGACGTGATCTTTCAGGAGTTCAAGGGCACCGGGAACATGGAACTGGTGCTGAACCGGGGGCTCGCGGAGCGCCGCGTGTACCCGGCGATCGACCTCGGCGCCTCGGGCACCCGCAAGGAGGAGCGACTGCTCCCCCCGGAGATGCTGGAGCAGATCACGCTCCTGCGCCGGAGCATGTTGCAGATGAAGCCCGTCGAAGCGATGGAGGGGCTGGTCGCCAAGCTGGCGAAGACCAAATCCAACGCCGAGTTCCTCATGAACCTGACCAAGTTCGGACGGTGACCGACCGCTCCCGAGTGAGCCGGCTCTCGGTCCGTGTCAGGTGAAGGTGCCTGCCGGGCCAGTGCGTATTAGCGGCCTTCTGAAGCAAGGGCGTCATCAAGGGTCGGATAGGTTCATGGTGATCGGTCTCGTTATGATGCGGTCCTTGAGCTCTGCTCGGCTTGAGGAAGAAGGGCTCGGTGGCGCCCGCGGTGCTCACCCCACTCCGCGCGCCACGTCTGGACGTCGGCGGGCGCCGTGCGCGCTTTACCGAAGTGGGCGACCACGCGCGGCGACCGTCTCGGTACGGGCCGGCCACGACGGCATGGCCGTCCGCATTCACGGACGTTCGGGTGCCGCCGTGCGAGTTCCCGAACGTCGGTCCTTCGCCATCGGATGTTTCGGTTTCGATTGTGCAATGCGTTCGCGTGCCGGGGCGACTTTACTCGTTCGCCAGTCCCGGATAGCTGACGTGCCGCCGCAGCACCTCGGCCGACAAGAACGGGCGGTAACTGTCCGGCGGTGGTCCCGGCGGGCGGATGCTCGGGTAGATCATCGCGTAGTCCGCGAAGTACGCCGCCCGCAGGAGTAGTTCCCGCGGTTCGACCTCGTCGGCCGTTTCGGGCGGGTGGAGCATGGCCCGCAACTCGCCCGCCGGCAGGGCCTGAATCTCAACGATCCACTGAGCGATGGCCTCCACGTCTCCAGGGGCCGCCGCGTAGTCAATGCGGAACGCCGCGCCTTCGGTGTGCCAGTTGTACTCGTTCACCGACTCAGCGGCGACCGCCCCGGCGAGGAACTGCTCGGCGAGTTCAACACCCCGGCGGCTGGCCTCTTGAGGGAGCAGTGGCCAAATTCCGCGACACGACGCCAGATAAAACCGGTGGAGCGCTCGAGTGAGGGGGTCGCCCACTCCCTCGGCGGCTGACGCCTGCACGGCGCCCCCGAAACGGATGCCGATCCCGTCAGGCGAGACGTTTCGCCGGTGCCACAGGAAGTCGAGCAATGCGCCCGCGTCGTTGCCGTGATGCCACTCCGCCTCGGTCATACGCGCCTTCCCCGCCGAACATCAAACGCACCGACCGCGCACCGCACCACCGCTTACGACTCGGGTTCTTGACAGCAGCCTGCTGCCGCGTCGGGTTCGGCGTGCGCCGATTCATTTTTCCACGGCCGCGTGCATAACCACGCTGAACCGAAAATGACCACAAGGCCGATCGCTCCATCCGCGAGCAGCAGGAGCGGATCGAACTGTGCCAGGCTCCCGCCGCATGCAAACGCGAACGGGAAGCCCGCGCGCCGCCAGAACCCTCCAACGCCAGAGGACGATGGCCAGTTGGCGAAGATCCAAAGTACCGACAAAGCAATACACCGGCGCGTAAAGGGGGCGCTTCGAGAGCACCGAAAACCCTCTGGCGAACACAGGATCCGATGCCACCGGTGCGAACTGGCTCATGGTGCCACCCAATACGGGAATGAAGATGCCAGCTTCCGGACCGAATTCAAGGTTCTAAATGTAATCACGATCGTGGATGCTATTTTTCGAGAGTTTATTTGGGCGGGACGTGCGTTGCCTGGTTGGGATTTTGACGCATGAGGCCCGGCGAGGTTGTGGCCCGTTGCGGAAGTGCGGGGTCACTTCTTCAGCGGCTTCACGGGCTTCACCCGGAGCATTAGTTTCAGCCCGGTGGCGTCGCCGCGGGCGAGCAATTCCACCTTCTCGATGGGTTCCAGCACGAGCGCAAGGTTCCCGAGCTGCTCTGTGAGCGCTTTTTCCTCACCGGCCCCGGCGCTCATGAGCAACTTGGCCAGTTGTGGCGCCTGCGCGGTCAGATAGTCGCGGGTGCCCGCGGCGTTGAATCGCACAAGCGGAGCGTCCCCGCCCGGTTTGGGATGGCCCGCCGGAGGCTTGAACGCTTTGATCGCGTCCGGCGCGGTGGAAAGCACCAGGTATCCACTTTTCAGCGCGAAACACGGGGTGAAGCCCGGCGGGAAGTTCCCCCCCGTTAACGATTTGATGACCGCGCCGGCGTGTGACTCTTCCTTCAACTCGATTTGGTCTTTGTGCTTCGCGTTGTAAGTCACCCGCGTCACTTGGAACCCGTACTCCAGCGCCTGCGTGAGAGCTTTCGACGCCTCGACGCCTTTCGGTCCGGCGTCGTTCACCTTCACGGCGGCAATCACCGCGGGGGCCGTCTGCCCCTTCGCGGGTGGTCGCACCCACACGCCCCAGTCCGGGCCGAGGGCGTCCAAAACGAGCGGGAACTTGTCCTTCCCCAAAACGGGGCCGAATGTCGCGTCCAGCGATTCGCGAATGCCGGGCTTGCCCCCCATCGGCGCGAGCTGGGCGATCACATCGAGAACATCGTTCGGCTTCACCCGGCCCGCTGCCGCAAACAGCGCGTCCCCGGGCACGCTCGCCCACAGGGCCGACGGCGTGCGCTCGCCCACCAGCCACGCCTTCACACCCGCCGGCAACTTTTCGGGCACGAAGTGGAGCGAAACACCCGCTTCCACGTCCGTGCCGATCCCGAAGTACAGCGCCAGCGCGTCGGTCGCGGCCCACACGTCCGCGAACCGGGTGAGGAACGCGCGCTCGTCCCCTGGGGCCGCGTTCACCTTCGCCGCGAGTTCGGCGTCCAGCGCCCGCGGGTTCACCAGCACCGCTACTGCCGCATCCGCCACCCCGAGTTTCGTCATGCGCGAAGCCAGCTCCGAGGGCTTGTCCTTCGGGGGCTTCTCGCGCGCGAGGACGCTCCGGATGTCGGCTTCGGACTGCGAGAACGCGAACACCCCGTCGCGGAAGCAGTAGAACTCCGACGGCCCTTCGGGCTTCTGGCGCTCGAAATATGCCGCCCCCGCGTGCTTGCGCTCGGTCACCGCTTTCAGCTCACCGCTCTTCGTCTGGAGGTCGTTGAGCCGGCCGATGACGGCCGCGAGGGTGCCCGATTTGCGCGGGCGGATGAGGATGACCGAGTGTTCGGTCTTGGGGTCGGCGGGTGTCCCGGGTGTGTACGCAAATACGACCGCGTCGCCGAGGATATCGTCGATCAGGTCCGCGGGGGTGATCCCGAGCGCGCCGAGGATCGGCCCCGCGCCGGCGGTGACGTTCTTGACATCCTGCGCGCTCAGGAGGCGCTTCCCGAGCGCGGACGACGGGAACCACTCCACGAACGGCGAGTCGGTGATTTCCTTGTGGTGGTCGCGGAGGTTCTGCACCACAACGACGAGCGCGTAATCGGGCGGGGCGAGGTCGAGCGCTTCGTCGCGGGCGGTGGGCGCCGCGGCGGAACTCGGCCCAGCGGACCCGAACAGGAGCACGGCGACGAGAGCAAATCGGGCGTGCATGGCGTCAGCGCTTCTTGAGCGAATGAAGGGGCGCGGTCGGATCACGATTTCGGCTTCACGGCCGCGACATCGCGCAGCAATCGGGCGTACGCCTTTTGTGCCGTGCCGGTAACGGGTTCCAGCCCGTGGCGGGCGGCGTCCGGGAGTTCGGCAAGCGATTTTCGGGCCGGCTCCAGCCCTTCGCCCATCGGCGCGACCGGCTCGGCCGGTTTGGTGAACGCGGCGGAGAACGCTTCGTACAACTTCGGGGCAACGGCCACCGAATCGGTGAGCGGCTTGGGCGCGTCGCGGAACGCCTGCCCCGCCTTCGCGACCTCGTCACTGATCCGCATCGGGCGCGGTTCTGGTGTCGGGGCGGTTGGTGGCGTTTTCTCATGCGGGGCCGGCGCGGTTTCGGGCTGCTTCGCGGTTTCGACCGGTGCGAGCGGCACCACCGGTTCCCGGTTCTGCGCCGGAGCGAAGATCACGAACGCCGCGATCAGGACCGCCGCCGCGAGCGCGAGCACCGCCCCGATTTTATAAACGCGGTGCCGCTGACGGGCGCGCCACCCGCCCCACACATCGGCCATTACCTTTTCGGTGAAGTCCGCCGGGACCGGGGCGGGCGGCAGCGCGAGAGCCGAAAGCAGAACGCGGGCGGCGCGGCCCCGCTCACGACACGTTGCGCAGACGGCGGTGTGCGGGTCGGTTTCGAGTGCCTCGGCCGAGAGGGCGCCATCGAGAACGAGCTGAATGGCGCCCACGGTCGCGCGGCACTCGGGCGCGACCGGGTCGAAATCGTCGTCGGGGAGTTCGCTGGGGTTCAACATTCTTCACCCCGGGCCGCGGGGGTTGGGGGTTGCTCGTCGCCGGGGACGAGCCCGCGGGTGCGGAGCCGGTCCAGGAGCTCGAGCCGGGCGCGGTGCAGCCACGTCTTCACCGTACCCACGGGGCGCCCGACCGCTTCAGCGATGGACTCATACGGCTGCCCCTGTTCGTGAAACAAAACGAACACTTCGCGGTAGTCCGCGCGGAGCGCGTCAACGGCGGCCCGGATCTCGGTCGCCAGTTCCGCGGAATCGTCCGCCGGGCGGCGGTCGGCCGCTTCGTGCAGGTAATCGGCCAGCTCCGGTGCCCGCGCGCGCTTCCCGATCCAGGTCCGGCACCGGTTCACCGCGATGCCGAGGATCCACGGGCGCAGCGGGCGCGCGTGGTCCCAGCGGGCAAGGCTGCGGAACACCCGGATGAACACCTCTTGCGCGACGTCTTCGGAGTCGTGTTCGGAGCTGAGCAGGCGCCGGCACACCGCGAGCACGTCGCTCTGGAACCGCTCGACCAGCTCGCGCGCCGCGGCCGGGCTACCGGCCAGGCACCGTTGAACGAGCGCGGCGTCAGACACGGCCTGCCCTCTTGCTCGAATCTACCCGGGAACGCAGTCCGGGGTTTCAGAAAAGGTGTTCGCCACCCGCCCCACGAAATTGGGAACAGACGCGTTGGCCACACAGAAGTACCAAGGACACAAAGAAGACGGCTCCGGGGCCGACGTTCCGCGCTTTGATCCGTGTGTTCTGCGCTCACCTGTGGCCGGCGGTCTCCTTCTGTGCCTTCATCTCGTGCCCGTTGTGCCTCAGTTGTGACCAACTCTTCTTCCTCTCAGCGGGTCTTCTCGATGGCTTCGCGGAGCAGGTCGATGACCTCGCGAACGGACGCCTCCTGAAGGGCCTTGCCCCGCTTCTCCAGGTTCTCACCGAACTTGACCGCGGTCTCTTGCATGCGCTCGTGCGTCTCGGCCGAGCCGCCGGCCAGAACCATTTCTTTGGTGCGCGTGATGCGGGTGTGCCCGTCGGTGCCGTCGAGGCCCACGCCCAATACGCCCGTCACCTTCGGCTCGGCTTTCTTCTGGCGCTGAGGTTTCTTCCCGGGCATCACAGTTCCCCCGTAATTTCCCCCGTTCGGTCGGTTCCGCGGTCCGGCCCCGGCCCGATCGGACGTATTCTATCTTGGACCGGGAACCGGGCGCGGCCAACACATTTGGTTGCTTGCGGAAGTGCGACCGCCCCGGTACCATTCGAGTTCAGTAGTTTCAAGTGGTCAGTGAGGCGAACCGACGAGAAGCACGCACCGGGATCGGAAGTCCCCACGGACCCGTCTTCACTCCCGACTGAACACTGACTACTGACCACTTGAAACTACTGAGCTGATTTGTGCGCGTCGCTCCGTCGCGAGTACCGTTACCCTCTGCGGGCGCTGTTCAATGCCGTCACTCATTCTGCTGAAGGCCCCCGAAGGGGCCGCCCCGAACAAGAACATCCCCCTGACCGGGGACATGCTCGTGATCGGGCGCGACGAGAAGGAGTGCCAGATCGTCATCCCGCACCACGCCGTGAGCCGGCGGCACGCCCAGATCGTCCGCACCGGGGGCCAGTTCTACATCGAGGACCTCAAGAGCCGGAACCACACGTTCGTCAACAGCAAGGAGGTCGCCCCGACGGGCCGGCAGGCCCTCAAACCGGACGACCGCATCAAAATCTGTGACTTCCTGTTCCGGTTCCACGACGAGCGCGCGGTCCGCCCGCAGCCCCTTCCGGACTGGTTCGCGAAGGGGAAGAACGAGGACGACGTCGAGGAGGGCGGGCAAACCACCATTGAGGGCTCGGCCACGAGCGACCGGGCGAAGAGCTTCCTCGAAGTGGCCCCGTCGGACCGGCTCCGGGCGCTGCTCGAGATCAGCACGAACCTGTCGCGCACGCACGAACTCGACCCGCTGCTGGCGCAGCTCGCGGACACGCTGTTCGGGGTGTTCAAGCAGGCCGACCGGTGCTTCGTCCTCATGCTCGAAGAGAACGGGCGCGCGGTGCCCAAGGTGGTGAAGAGCCGCCGGGCCGCGATGGAGGACACCCGGTTCAGCAAGACCATCGTGCGCAAAACGATCGAGTCCATGCAGTCGTACCTGAGCGAGGACGCGGGCACCGACGTGTCGCTCGGGCCGGCGGCGTCCATCGCGGAGTTCAAGATCCGGTCCGTGATGTGCGTCCCGCTGGCGACGGCCGACGGGCAGCCCATCGGCGCGCTCCAGCTCGACACCCAGGACCGGACCAAGAAGTTCAGCCTGGACGACCTGAACCTGCTCACCATCGTCGCCAACCTCGCGGGCGTGGCCATCGAAAAGGCCCGCATGGTGGCCCTGATGCTCGAGCGCGAGAAGGAGCAGAAGGAAATGGAGCTGGCCCGCAAGGTGCAGCTCGGGTTCCTGCCGCAGACCCTGCCCGATGTCGCCGGGTACGACTTTTACACGCACTACTCGCCGGCCCAGACGATCGGCGGGGACTACTACGACTTCCTCCCGCTGGGCGACGGGCGCGTCGCGATCGTGCTGGGCGACGTGGCCGGCAAGGGCGTCTCCGCGGCGCTCCTGGTCGCCAAGCTCAGCTCGGAGGTCCGGTTCTGTCTGCTCACGGTGCCGGACCTCGCCCGGGCGGTGACCCTGCTCAATGACCAGATGAGCAACGGGGCGATGGGGGACCGCTTCGTGACGCTGGCGGTGATGGTCCTGGACCCGCGGGACAACAGGCTCACTATCGTGAACGCCGGGCACATGAGCCCGAAACTGTACCGCGCCGCCACCGACCAGCTCGTCGACGCGATCTCGCTCGACGCGACGGGGCTGCCCATCGGCGCGCTGCCCGGTTACCCGTTCGAGCAGGTGCAGGTGCTGCTGGAGCCCGGTGACTCGATCGCGGTGTTCACCGACGGGGTGACCGACGCGATGAACCCGGCCGGGCTCATGTTCGGCCCCGAGGCCGTTGACCGGTGCCTAGCCCCGGACGATTCGGCGGTCAACGTGGACGCCCAGCGCCCCAAGCGGCTCGGGGAGCGGTTGGTGAGCGCGGTCCGCCGGCACGCCAACGGCCGCGCCCAGAACGACGACATCGCCGTGGTCACGTTCGGGCGGCTCGAACCGGACGCCGGGCCGCACACCAGCTCGAACCGGATCGCGGCCCTCGGCACGCAGAAGATTAAAGTGTGACAAGGGTGGTCCCGGGGGCACACCGTGCCTTGAGCCCGATTGGTTCCGAGCCCGCTCCACGGGGGCCGATGCTTGCCCGTGGGCGGCGCGAGCCCGCAAGTAACCCCAGGCGCCCGATGCGGTTCGGGTTCCGGATGAGCCGCCCAGGCGCCTCGGTTCGGATTGGGGGCTTCAGACGAAAGTCACTGCGCCACCAAATCAAAACGCTGCGAGGCTGTTCTGGCGAATACCCCGCAGCGTTTTGGAAAGCCGTGGCTTGAGGCCTCCCCCGGTTGCGCTCGAAGATCGGGACTCTTGACCCTTTTTTGTTCCCGTTCGACACCCATCGCGACCGACACGCCCGATGCGTGCCCCCCGCTGACGATCACGCGTCCGCCCGTGTAATGATTCCACTGCTCCGCTCCGCGGCCCCCGGGCGCGCGTGCCCCCTGTTGCCCGCACGGCGTTCGCTGGATCGGGCGCTTCTGCCGCGCGCGTGCCGAGGGCGCGCGGTACACTTGGGAACAACCCATGTGCCGACCTCCCCCGTGTGACCTGCCGTTATGCTGCTGACCGCACAAGGCCCGAACCCGGGTGACGGGTGGCAGCGCGAGCTGCCCGGTGACGCCCCCGTGGTCCTCGGGCGCGAGGCCCCGTGGTCCGCGCCGTGGGAACCGTTCCTCGCTCGGCGGCACGCCGAGTTGACCGCGCGGGGCACGAAGCTGAAGGTGCGCAAGCTCGCGGGGGCCGCCAACCCGATCTTCCACGCGGGCCGCGCGGCGGACACGTTCGAGGTGTCGCCGGGCGGGGCGTTCGTGATCGGCCGCACGACCTTCGTACTCGGCGGCGCCCGGCCGCACCACTCACCGGGCGATCTGGCGCCGCCGGTGGAGATGCGCACGGTGGGGCACCGCGAGCTGGAGCGGCTCGCGTTCCGCGACGCCCCGCACCGGCTCGACGTGCTCAGCCGGCTCCCCGAGGTGATCTCCAGCGCGCCCGACGACGCGGACCTGTTCGGCCGGCTCGGGGCGATGCTCCTCGCGGGCATCCGGCGCGCGGACGCGGTCGCGATCGTGTCGCTCGCGGGCGCCGAGCGGGTCCGCGTCCTGCACTGGGACCGGCGGCTCTCGGGCGAAGGGGATTTCGCCCCGAGCAAGCGGCTGGTGGGGGCCGCGGTCGCCGAGCAGAAGC